>CALIMD010000284.1 GCA_938028645.1 uncultured Alphaproteobacteria bacterium | reverse complement strand
TTTCAAAAAATTTTATCCACAAAAAGGGCAAGTACAGTTCTTTTTGGTTGTTGTGCTATCTATTCCTCCAAAATAAATTGACACCCAATACATAATGAATTTTTTGGAAAAACTTTGTGGGAAATGTCACGGATCTGTTTGCTTAAATTCATAAATACGTTCTATGATTAGCAAGTTTTGTTTTAATATGGTGTGGAAATAAGTAAATGATGTGAGGAATTAGGTATGATGCCAGAACGAACTCTCGCAAAAACACACTTGCTAACGGATATTCCAGAAGCGCAAATTAACACTTTGAATGGCCGTTGCAGATGGCGAAACTTTGAGCAAGAAGAACTTATTCTTAATTTAAATGATAAGAGCACTGACGTGTATTTTATCGTTCAAGGCGAAGTCAGAGTGACTGTTTTTTCCGAGAGTGGCCGAAGGGTAATAATGAGGGACTTAAAACCTGGTGATCACTTTGGTGAATATGCGGCCATAGATGGGGATCCAAGGTCTGCGACAATCGTTGCTATGAACCGAACCGTAGTCGCACAGATGCCAAGTGAGACTTTTAATAACTTGCTGGTTGAGCACCCTGTTCTGGCATTAAAAGTTATGAGGGCGATGGTTGGTGTAATTCGAACATTGAATGAACGTGTAGTCGAATTTAGTACCTTAGGTGTAAAAGACCGTATACATGCTGAGTTATTGCGGCTTGCCCAAGCAGGGCGTATTGTGGAGGGCTCTGGCCGAATCTCTCCTCCACCAACACATGCAGAAATAGCCGCAAGAATAAGTACCCATAGGGAGGCTGTTACTAGAGAGTTAAAGAAGCTAGAACGCGAAGGTGTAATTGAAAAAACAAAAGGATCTATAGTGATCATCGATATAGAAAAGTTTGAAAAAGTAGTTTCTAATGCTCGCTCCGGCAAAGCTGACTAATGAGGGCCTCTCTTCATTATTAGACTTCTTTGAGCTGAAATTACTTGTAATCTTGGAAATAAAAAAATGAAAAAAAAGGTGCTTTATCTCGTCAAGGCAGACGACAATTTTTATGATCTTATTCGGTCAGTAACGCCTTCTGACCGTTATGAATTAATGACATTAATTGATGGATCAATTGAGGAACGTAAGCGTCTTTTATCTCAAGCGGAAATGGTAATTGTGGGTGGTGCAAAAATGACTGCTGAGGATGCGGAAGCCGCTTTTAACTGTCGGGTGGTTCTTCACCAGGGTGTTGGATATCACGATACCGTGGCAACAGATGTCTTGATGAAACGACAAATACGGCTTGCCGTAACTCCGCAAGGAACAAGTGAAGGCGTTGCAGAACATGCGATAATGATGATGCTTGCAACTGGGCGTCGGCTTGCTTATTGCGACTCTGAGTTACGCGAAGGCCGCTGGCATTCAAATACATTTCGTTCATCAGCGAGGCAATTATTTGGGTCTACTGTCGGAATAATTGGGTTTGGAAGGATTGGGAAACAAGTTGCAAAACGCTTAATTGGTTTTGGTACTACGACGATTTATACCGACTTGCTGGAAATGTCTCCTGAGATTGAAGCTGAACTGAAGGTTACGCGTGTTGACATCGATACACTGTTAGCTACAAGCGACTTCGTTTCACTGCATGTCCCTCTAACAGAACTCACTCATCATTTAATAGATGAGGTTGCCCTTAACAAAATGAAGGCTGGTGGCACCCTCATAAATTGTGCTCGAGGCCCTGTTGTGTCAGAGGTCGCGTTGATAGCTGCCTTGAAATCAGGTCATATCGGTGGTGCTGGCTTAGATGTCTTCGAAGTAGAACCACCGGCCGCACCCAATCCTTTTGCAGACTTCGCCAATGTTGTGTTGACGCCGCATCACGCCCCAGGGACACGCGACACCATGATTGTGAAATTCAAGGAGATCTTTGCAAATGCAGATAGATTTTTTAATGGGGAACGCATGGAGAATGAAATAAGTTTGATTTAAGGTTGGTGAATTGTGGTATCCTCCCAAATATAAGAATTATAAATAAATAGCTTTAAAGAAGATAGTATGGTGGCGATTGACTTAAATTCAGATCTTGGTGAGAGCTGGGGGGCGTATTCGAAAGGCGAGGACGAAGCTGTTCTGTCTATCATAACCAGTGCAAATGTTGCATGTGGCTATCACGCGGGTGATCCAGTAGTAATGCGGGATACACTGAAAACAGCAAAAATCAAAGAAGTAGCTGTGGGAGCGCACCCAAGCTATCTTGATTTAATAGGATTTGGCCGCAGGCGCATTGTCGGAGATAGTCCTGAAGTTTTAGAACGTCAAATCGCGTATCAAATAGGAGCGTTACAAGGCATAGCAGCGATGACAAATACCAAAGTAACTCATGTCAAAAGCCATGGGTCTCTGGGTAATGTGGTGGCCGAGGATGATGATATTGCGCTTTCTGTCGCTAAGGCTGTGAAATCAGTAGATCCTAACCTTATTCTGGTTGTTATGCCGGGCATGGCGACTGAAAGGGCTGGAGAGAAGTTAGGCCTTCGTCTCGCTAGAGAAGTTTATGCAGACCGCGGGTACCAAGACAACGGAAACCTAGTGCCAAGAAATCAGCAAGGAGCTATTATAAGCGATCCTAAAAAAGCTACTGAAAGAGTTCTGAGAATGTTAGAAGACAACGTTATCATTACTGAGTCTGGGAAAAAGATAAGTGCGCAACTAGATACTATTTGTGTACACGGAGACAATCCATCCGCTGTGAAAATGGCAACGGAAATCCGTAATTCCATTCAAGATAACGGCATAAATCTAAAACCTTTTCATGAATTTGTCTAAAAAAACATATCCAAATTTTACCATTAACGATGATTGAAGCTGTCTTTTTTGTCATTGCAAATTGGGAACGTTAGAATCTGTAGCTAGTGAATTAAACTAATCACTTTAGTTTGCATTGTTATCAAAGAAAGCTTCACATAAACTATCATCGATTATTTTATTTTGGGGTATTCGGGGTTCGATACGATGAAAAAGACGGCGTGGCCAGAGAATAACCGATTGGCTTTATCTATCGTTGTTAACGTCGAAGAAGGTTCAGAACTCTCAATTGCTGATGGTGACCGAGGGCCTGAACCAGTAGATGAATTAGGTGTTGTACTAAAGAAGCCCATAAGAAATTTTGGCAATGAAAGTAATTATCAATATGGCATAAAACGGGGGGCTCCGAGAGTAATGGAACTTCTCAAAAAATATGATATTAAATCTACTTTTACAGCAGCCGCTTTAAGTCTGGAGAGAGCGCCTGAACTTGCAAAACAAATAGTGCAAGGTGGTCATGAAGTTTGCAGTCATGGGTGGCGTTGGGTGCATCAGTTTCACATGGATGAGGCGACAGAGAGAGATTTTATAATAAAAGCGGCGGATTCAATAGAGGTGACAACAGGGATTAGGCCGGTCGGTTGGTTATCACGATATCTACTAACCCCAAATACGAGACGTCTACTTATAGAAAATGGTTTTTCTTATCATATGGATGACTATTCGGATGATATGCCGTTTTGGGATCATGTGGATCAAAAACCTATCTTGATAATCCCTTATGCCGTGGATAGTAATGATATGAAAATGTGGACAGCGCCAGCTTACACCCCGGAACAATGGTATCGATACGCTATAGATACATTTGATAGATTGTATTTGGAAGGCGAAACTGCACCTCGTATGATGTCTTTTGGTGTTCATTTAAGAATTATAGGGCGGCCTGGACGCTTTATTTGGTTCGAACGTTTTCTTGAACATGTGTTACAACATGAAAAAGTTTGGATAACTACGAGAAGAGATATTGCTAACCATTGGACCTCTCAAAATCCATTTGGTTCCAAAGATTAAAGACTATATTTTAATGTGAGTTAACATTCGACACTGATCGAAAAACAGAATTTTCTCAAATAGGGTTTTTCTATGCAGATATGAGGGAGCGTTTGAAATATGGAAGATGCCATTGAGCGATTAGCCGACCATGTGGTGAATACTAATTTTTCGGATATTCCGAATAAAGCAATCCACTCAGCAAAAACATATATCTTAGATACTATTGGGGTTGGTCTTGCGGGGTCGACGGGGCCTTACGTAAAGGAACTCTTGAATACTTACTCTTTACCTTCACTGCCCCCGGTTACCTCGAGGGTCCTTGGACAAGATGTTAAATTAAATCCTGCTGACGCTGCTTTGATTAATGGATTTCAGATACATAATTCTGAATTTGATTGTGTTCATGAAGAAGCAGTAATTCACACGATGACTGTCTTATTGGCTGTAATTTTCGCAGATGCTGATCGAAGAGGAGGTATTAGCGGTAGTAAATTATTGAAGTCAGCTGTACTTGGCGTTGATATAGCCTGTAATCTCGGTGTTGCCTGTAGCAGTGGACTTCAATTTTTTAGACCCGCAACGGCTGGTGCGTTTGCCGCAGTTGCGGCGGTCGGAAGTGCGCGAGGCTACAATAAGGAAGAACTAATCAGAGCCTTCTCGCTCGCTTACGTTCAACTATCAGGAACGATGCAGGCGCATACGGAGGGCTCTTCGTTACTTGCTTTGCAAATTGGCTTTAATGCTAGGAATGCTCTGATTGCTTGTGATCTTGCAGAGAATGGCTTGCCTGGTTTACAGGGAGTGTTGGAAGGACGCTTTGGCTATTTTAGTCTTATAGAGGCAGAGGGGGATATTCGCTCGGTTCTGTCTACGCTGGGCGACAAGTGGAGAATTAATGAGGTGGCTCATAAACCATTCCCCAGTGGACGCGCTACCCATGGAATAGTAGATGCTATTCAAGAGATTCAAAATGCAAATACCATTGCTGTTGATCAAATAGAGAGTGTGCAGGCAATGGTTCCATCGCTAACTCATCATCTGGTTGGTCGACCAATCCATGACGCGATGGAGATTAGCTATGCTCGCTTAAATGGGCAGTATGCTGCAGCTATCATGCTTAAGAAAAATTTTATCGATATAGACGACTTTACTATCGAGGCGATCCGTGACCACAGTTCTTTAGATCTTGCAAGAAAAATAAGCATCGACATAGATGAAAATCCTGATCCAAACGCATTATCGCCCGTCGAAGTTGAGATACGTATGAAAAATGGCGAAAGGTTTTTTAAACGAATTGATGTGGTATATGGGAACCCAAATAAGCCGCTCACCCGAGAGGCTCATCTGATGAAGTTTAGACGCAACTGGAAAGCTGCTGCCATCCCACTGCTCGGGGATGGCGAGGAACTCATTAGCAGCATAGACAATTTAGAGAAAGTTGAGGATATTCGTAATTTGATTGATTTAGTTACAGGATGAGTATGTCGTGAGTGAATATTTCAGGCAGGCAGAACCAAATCAGATTGTTGTCGATTATCCTGTTGGAAAAGCATTTTGGCCTAAATTTGGAGAAATGAATAGTGAACAGGTCAGAGACCTGCAAGAAATACGCTTCCTTCAACTAGTTGATAAGGCCTGGTCAAATCCTTTCTATTTCCGTCGTTGGACAGCTATAGGCCTAGAACGCGGAGATATTTTAGGTTTAGATGATATAACCAAAATTCCAACTTTTTCGAAATCTGATTTAATGGAAAGCGTCGAAAGATTTCCTCCATTTGGGGATTTTATTGGAAAAATGAATTGGTCAGATGGTCAGAGGGTTGTAATGCAGACAACTAGCGGCACCACTGGCAATCCTCAGCCCCTTTTTTATGGGCCTAAAGATCGAGAAATTCAGAATGCTCTGCTTGCCCGAGCATATCTGCTTCAGGGGTTAAACCACGATGATATTGTTCATTCTGTCTATGGTTTTGGAATGGTTAATGGGGGACATTATATAAGAGAAGCGGTTCTTCATTATACGAATGCGCTACTGCTATCCGCTGGGACGGGATTGGAGACAAGGTCCGAACAACAAATCGATTTGATGCAAAGATATGGCGCAACTGTTATTGTTGGATTTTCTGATTATATAACAAAATTGGCAGAAGTAGCAAAAAAACAAGGGCTCGACCCAGTCACCGATTTGAAAATACGCATGATATCAGGTCATCTAGCGGAAGATGGCGGTGCTGCAATGTCGGAAGCGTGGGGAGGGGTCGAATGTTTCGACTGGTATGGTGTTGGTGATACGGGAATTATCGCTGCCGAGGGACCTGACCACGATGGATTATACATTTGGGAAGATGCGCATTTGGTAGAGATACTTGATCCAGAGACTGGAAATGTTGTTAAAGATGGTGAGAAAGGTAATATTTGTAATACCGTATTATTCAAAGATACTGTTTACCCAGTGATCCGATTTGATACGAAAGATGTCTCTACAATTTTGCCGGGCCTCGGCGGGTTATCGTTACCATTCAGGCGACTAGCTGGTTTTCAAGGTCGTAGTGATAATATGATCAAACTCAAGGGAATAAACATATATCCGACCGGCATTTCAGCGATCCTAAAAGATGTGAAAGAGTTAAATGGAGAGTATTTTTGTCAAGTAGAAAAACAAACAGGATTGGATATTATGACTGTCGTTTGCGAGGCAAACGAAAAGAACCATACCAAAGAACTTGTTGATCGCATCCAGCATCTCTTAAAGCAAAGGTTGGGCGTTGCCTTGGAAGTAAAAGTAACAGCTGTGGGATCAACGGCTGAAAAGACTCAAATCAATGCACGACAAAAACCAATCCGACTTATTGATTTACGAAAATAGAAATTTCCCCCGGTATTGGATCGCAAAATACAATTAATTTGAGTTCTAAATCTTTATTCTTTATTGAGCATATCCAGGGTTTTCTCTGTTTAGTTTTCTGAGTAATGCTGGCCACTCAAACTGTCCTATTGGACGGTGTCCGGATGCGCTTATTGCTTTTTTTGATCGTTCGATAGAGACGTCCTGAACCTCTTTAGGTATCTCTTGTGCAGGCACACCAGCTTGCTGAAATGATAGCTGAAATCTGCAAGCCCTCTCAGCTCTAAACAGCCACACAAACGCTTCGGCCACTGTTTTCCCGACCGTTAACAGACCATGATTCCGTAATATAAGCACATTGTTGCTTGCTAGGTCATTTATGAGGCGGTCCCGCTCTCTAAGGTCAAATGCTGGTCCTTCATAGTCGTGATAACCTGTTTGTGCAATCACGGCTAATGCCATTTGTGTCAGTGGAAGTAGACCTGATTTTTGAGTTGCAACACCCAATCCCGCCGCTGTATGTGTGTGCATGACACATCCCGCATCCTTGCGCCCCATATGAACGGCACTATGAATGGTGTAACCGGCTGGATTGATTCCAAACTCACTTTCGCTAAGAATATTGCCGTCTATATCAACTTTTACGAGACATGAAGCCGTCATTTCTTCAAACATCATTCCTACTGGATTTATCAGGAAATGCTCGTCAGGACCTGGTATGCGAGCCGATAAATGGGTCGCTAGCATATCTGACCACCCGTGTAAATCCACCAATCTGAAGGCTGCCGCTAGATCAACGCGCGTAGTGTGCTCAGTCTCTGTCATATTATTTTCTTTAGATATTGTATCAGGCATTATTATTGACTCCAAAAAGGAAGTTTGTTTCTAACGTGGCTCTCACGCGCTGTCTTCTTTAATCATATCTGCCGCTTTCTCTGCTATCATAATCACGGGAGCATTTATATTCCCTGAGGGCATCGTTGGCATTATTGAGGCATCTGCAACTCTCAGGTTTTCAATTCCATGAACCCTTAGGCGATCATCTACTACGGCCATCGGATCGCTGCCCATTTTACAGGTTCCCATCGGATGGTATGTTGTAGCGCCAGTATCACGCGCGAATTGTAGCATCTCTTCATCTGTTTTAATGTTGGTTCCTGGATTCATTTCATGAGAGATATGTTGCTTCATAGCCTTGGTCTCTCCAATTGACCTGCAGAGATGTAATCCAGCAACTAGCGTGTCTTGATCAAGTTGATTATCTAAGAAATTTGGGCGGATTTTAGGAGCGTCAAAAGGATTGGCCCCCCCTATATGTATGGTTCCTTGGCTCTCAGGCCGGCATTGATAAACGGCAAGTGTCATTCCGGGTTCTTTATCGAGTTTTCTATCCTTGGAAGAGGCAAAACTGCCATGGACGAAGAAAAATTGAACATCTGGGGTTTCTAAATCTGGTCTGGTCTTCATGAAAGCATGTCCGACACCCGCCGTCCATGTAAGTGCGCCTCGTCGTGTTAACGCATATTTAAAAACTTCTTTCACTAGATTTAACCCGCGCGTTTCCTCATTTAGACTAATTGGTTTATTAACACGCCAGTTCATCCTTGCAGCATAATGGTCTCTATAATTTTCACCAACTCCTGGAAGTTCGTGCTGTAGAGAAATGCCATGGCTTTTCAGTAATTGAGGTTGTCCTATTCCAGAAAGTTCAAGTATTTGAGGAGATTGAACTGCTCCAGCTGTTAATATTATCTCGTTGTTTACGTCGGCAGTCTTTTTTATTCCATCAATTGAATATTCAACGCCGGTCGCCCTTTTTTTATTAAAAATAATTTTTGTAACATGGGCGCGAGATTCAATGGTTAGATTTTTTCGATTTTTAGCTGGGTTTAAAAAGGCACGAGCTGTACTTTCTCGACGCCCATTCCGTTGGGTTATTTGATAGTAGCCAAAACCATCTTGTTTAGAGCCATTATAATCGGGGTTTCGGGGATAACCTAACTCAACGCCAGCATCGATAAATGCATCAATCAATTCGTGTTTTTCATACATATCGGCCACATTTAGAGGCCCGTCAGTTCCGCGAAACTCGTCATTCCCACGCTCAAAGTTCTCTGACTTTTTAAAATAAGGTAATATATCTGAATATGACCAGCCACGATTTCCCAATTGCCCCCAGACATCAAAGTCTAACGCTTGTCCTCTAACATAAAGCATACCATTGATGGAGCTTGATCCTCCAAGGACCCTGCCTCGGGGAATAGGAATTTGTCGGCCAGATACATTGTCCTCTGGCTCGGTTTCAAAGCACCAATTAACCTCTGGGTTGTTCAAGGTTTTGGTAAACCCAACAGGAATATGTATCCAAAGATTCGTATCTTTATCTCCAGCTTCTAACAAGAGAACAGAGTTCTTTGGATTTTCACTTAATCGGTTGGCCAAAACACATCCAGCCGATCCCGCACCAATGATTATATAATCATAATTCATCTAGGTCCCCCATATAGTAGCCTAATATCTCAGCATGATAAAAAATATGGTATTTTGCTATCACAAATGAACTATTCTCAAGTCTTATATTTGCGTATCGGTCAACTTATTGATTTTATGGAGTGATCGTTTGTTTTCTTATTGGAGGTTGTGATGAATATTGGGAAAA
>CALIMD010000283.1 GCA_938028645.1 uncultured Alphaproteobacteria bacterium | reverse complement strand
ATGCTTCGATGGTGGTCTGAAAATATGGTGACCATAATTCTGCTAATTCGAGGGATGATGGTGGAGTGGAGTTAGATTCAAATTGATATCCATTGAGAACCATTCCGAGGCCACCAAGTTTAGCAAAGACATTGGGGCATTTTGAGAGAGCTTGGATCGATTGCTTCCATTCGGTGAAAATTTGATCCCTTTTATTCTTATAAGGACCTATGCCTATCGGTCCACCAAAATGGTTGAGGACAATTGGTTGAGCAGGAAAGTCTCGGGCGAGCGCGATAACATCATCTATTTGAGGATGGTATAGCCAAGCTTCAAACGATAAGTCGAATTGTTTGAGTTTTGCAAATCCTTCCCTAAAATTTCTATCATTATATATCCCGGGTGGTGGATTTGTATGACTATTGTTTATATGCGGACTTGGGTCGTAGCCGGCACCGTAACGAATGCCCTTAAACCGACTGCCTCCAGCTAAAGTTTGGAGACTGAGTACTTCTTCGACGGAAGCCCCCATGGTTAAATCAGCAAAGCCTACAATCCCAGCGCATATTGCTGTATTACCATATTTGCCACTTGCGCTCATTGCTGCGACGCCATTGACAAATTCTGTTTCACCAATCGGTTTTAAGTGTTCTGGGCCACTTTTTCGATACATTGAAGCGCATTCAAGAAAAACAGTAGCGACGATATTGTGACCACTATCCAAGTCGGAGAGTAAATCGTCAAGAAGGTATCGTTTACCTTTCATGTCCCAGAGATGATGGTGCGGATCTATTATAGGACGGTTGGGCTCCAAAATTTCTTCGGAAATCTGCGCTAACCATGAGGAATTTGGAGAGGGAATACGTGTTTCTAAGGTCAGCTCTCCTTCATTAGTCATTATCTTTATCCTTTCGAAAAATTAATCATTATCAGATAACATTCTAATCTTTTTAAAATATCTGTTTAGTAGTCAATTTTACTGAATAGCTTATGAATTTAAGTTATCAGTGTGATAGGCGCAAATACAGGTGATGTTTTAAAAACCGTCTTTAAATTCGATAAGCCTCACTTCATCACCGATGGTTCTCTTTGGATCGAATGGTGGACGAATTATAAGGCAATTTGCTTGCGCTAACATTTTCATCATAGAACTATCTTGATGTTCAAAGGCTTTTACAACCTTTATTCCCTCTTTATTGATGAAAGAAATCGCTCTGATATAATCTTCGCGTTCATCGTTTTCCGGCACTGGTTCAGCCAGTAAAGCTGTTGCTTCTGATTTTTGATCAGAGTAAATACCCAGCATTTTATCGATTGCAGGCTTTACAAATATCGCGCCGCAAACCATGGTTGAAACAGGATTCCCAGGCAAACCTAACATTGGGGTATTATTTATTTGGCCAAAAATGAGCGGTTTACCGGGACGCATCGCTATTCTCCAGAAATCCAAGTCTAGTCCATCTTCTCCGAAAGATTCTTTGCCCAATGCTTTTTGTATTAGATCATGTTGTCCAACGGATGCACCTCCGGTTGTGATTATCAGATCTGCGCCTACAGTATTTTTAAAAAATGATTGTATGCCATCGATAGTGTCAGGAGCTATTCCCAAAATTATGGGGTCGCCGCCTGCCGCTTTGACTAAAGCAGACAACGTATAACTATTAGAGCTAACAATCTGGTTTTTGTTGATACTTTCACCAGGACGTACAATTTCGTCCCCCGTTGCCAAAATTGCTATTTTAGGTCTGCGTCTAACAGACAGCCACGGTATATTCATAGCCGCCGCCAGACCAATATCTCGGGAAGTTAACTTTTTTCCTCCCTTTATTCCGAGTTCTCCTTTTTTAAAATCAAGCCCCAAGGATCTTATATACCGGCCTTTTTGTGGTCTTTGCCTTATTATTATACGTGCGCCATCATTTTCATTTTCTGCATCAACATTTTCTTGAATAACGATTGTATCGGCGCCGGGTGGCACCGGTGCCCCTGTAAAGATCCTTACGGTTTCATTCTGGTTCAAAGTTCCTGTGAAGGAGCCACCAGCTTTGGCGCTCCCAACTCGTCTAAATTCTGACGGTATATCTGTTAAATCGGAAAAACGGATAGCATAGCCGTCCATCGCAGAGAGGGCCGTTGGTGGTTGGGTTCGCCTAGAATAGACGTCACAAAAGGTGATTCGGCCCAAAGCCTCGCTTATGGAAATTTCTTCTCCGGGCATCACTGGCATTGCTCTTAATACCCGCTCCTTTGCCTCATCAACTTTCATTAAGGGTTTAATCGGCACTCCAATCTCCTGACTTCCCTCCAGATTTGTTTTTAAGATGTACATCTGTGATATGCATCTCTCTATCTACCGCTTTACACATATCGTAAATAGTCAAGGCTGCAATAGATACGGCAGTTAAAGCCTCCATCTCAACGCCTGTAGGCCCATTTACCTTGCAGTTTGATACAATTTCAATTGCGTTCTTTCTGGTATCACAAGTTAATGAAAGCTCGACAGATGTAAGGGCTAGTGGATGACATAAAGGTATTAAATCGGGTGTTTTCTTGGCCCCCATAATTCCCGCTAATCGTGCCACTGATAAGACATCTCCCTTTTTTACACCTTTATCTAGTATAAGTTGCATAGTTACCGGTTGCATGAGTACTAATGCGGAAGCCGATGCTTCTCGGGAGGAATCCGGTTTGTTTGATACATCTACCATGACAGCATTTCCTTTGCTGTCAAAATGGGTCAATTCAGGCATTTTTGTCATTCCAGATGTTAAATTATAGGATTGCTTAATATTGATCGAGTGGCATCTTCAAGATTTTCTTGTCGCATTAATGCTTCACCGATTAAAAAGCATCTTGCCCCTACGTTTGCCATTCTAGCCAAGTC
>CALIMD010000282.1 GCA_938028645.1 uncultured Alphaproteobacteria bacterium | reverse complement strand
TTCTGGTTCCTTAGATAAAAAAATTAAAATAGTCCAACAAGCATGTGAACTGCATAAGAACATGAAAGGGGATCCACTGGCAATTTTTGCAGCTTTAGGTGGATTAGAACTAGCCGCTATAGCTGGCGCAATACTAGCAGCTAGATTAGCTAGGGTCCCTGTCGTGTTAGATGGGTTTGCATGTACCGTCGCCGCAGCAATTTTATATGTAATTAAACCTTGTACAATTGATCATTGTCTTGTCTCCCATTGTTCTGTTGAGCCTGGGCACAAAAAACTTTTAGGTAAAATAAGTAAAGAATCATTATTAGACTTGGGGATGCGATTAGGCGAAGGATCTGGAGCGACACTTGCACTCGGTATAATACGCGCTGCTATCGAATGTCACCTTGGGATGGCAACATTCGAAGATGCTGGTGTAAGTAACTCTAAACCCATCAAAATTGTCTAATGGGCACTCGATGACAGCAGGATGGTTTTAAGATTATGTACCTAGCTAACTTTTATATTTTCAGCCGCTGACCTTCCATCTTTCCCATCTACTAAGTCATATGAAACCGAATCATTTTCATTTAATGTCTCAACATTTGATGCATGAAGGGCTGTGATATGAACGAAAACGTCATTCCCGCCCTCATCAGGTTGTATAAACCCAAAACCCTTTGCATTGTTAAACCATTTCACTTTACCAGTTGGCATATTCTTTCCACTTCATAGTAAATCATTATTATGGATAAACAGTTAATTGATACGTTCTTCTTGTCTTAATATATAAACCCTTGTGTTCACATTGTTGCACCAGAATCATTATAAAACTAGTAACTTTACATAATATCAATGTCGATTTTTCGATTAAAGGCGTGAATTCGACTATTGTTATTATAAAACTCAAAATAGGTTACCGTGTGAGGAGTTGTGAAATGCCTTCAAGAAAAGGTCCTTTATCTAGATTCAAAGTTCTTGATTTAACGCGTGCAAGAGCAGGTCCCACTGCTGCTCGAATGCTCGCTGATTGGGGCGCGGAAACGATAAAGATCGAACAGCCCGAACATCTTTCTGAGATTCCCCTTGGCGGGGCTCGTGAAGGATTTGATTTCCAAAATCTTCATCGTAATAAGCGATCAGTCACTATAAATTTAAAAGAGCCGAAGGGCGTCGAGATTTTTCTGAAGATGGCTAGAAACGCGGATGTTATAATCGAAAACTATCGTCCAAACGTTAAATATAAACTAGGAATAGATTATGATGCTGTCCGCTCTATTAATCCAAAAATAGTTTATGGGAGTATATCAGGGTTTGGCCAAACTGGACCTTATTCGGAAAGAGCAGGGTTGGATCAAATTGCCCAAGGTTTGGGAGGATTGATGTCCGTCACCGGAATGCCTGGAGATGGACCAGTTCGAGTTGGCATCCCAATCGCAGATTTAACTGCAGGATTGAATTTAGCTTATGGAATATTATTAGCGCTTCTAGAAAGGGAAGTATCTGGCGAAGGACAGTGGGTGAAAACTTCATTATTAGAGGCTCAAATAATGATGATGGATCTGCAAGCCGCCCGATATATCATTGATAATGAAGTCCCTGCGCAGGAGGGAAATAACCATCCAACTAATACCCCGACAGGAGTTTTTAAAACCAAAGATGGCTTAATAAACATTCAGGCCTCTGCAGATCATCTTTTTAAACGAATGTGTGATACCCTTGGGGCTCCAGAAATTTATAGGAACCAAAATTATAAAACAAACAGTTCGCGTACCTTAAACAGACAGAGTATTAATGATGAGATAGATGCTTATACGATCAAAAAACCTACTGATTTTTGGGTGGAAGCTTTTGCCAAAGCGGGTGTGCCATGCGGGCCTATCCATAACATGCAGCAAGTATTTGATGATCCGCAAGTTCAAACTTTGAGTATGAGTCCGGAAATACAGCACCCACGTTTAGGTCTACTTAAAATGGTTGGCCAAGCTACTAAGCTAACGCGCACGCCTCAAGTGATGCATTCACCTACTCCAGATTTGGGACAACATACTGAAGAAATGCTAATGGAATTAGGAATAAATAGAGACGAGTTTGAAATTCTGAAGAAACAAGGTGTAATTTAAAGTTTAATTTTAATTAACATGACGCCATTCTAGAATAATTTGGAATAAAATAGTTAGGAGAATCAATGGAATTATCGACACAAAAAATATTGGCTCATAATGATGGCCCTGTTGGACGTATTATTTTAAACAACCCGGAACGTCGAAATGCAATATCACTCGATATGTGGCAAGGTATTTCAGAAGCGTTTGATCAATTTTCAGAAAACCCCAAAATTAGGTGTGTTGTAATGTCAGGAGCTGGAGACAAAGCATTCGCGTCAGGTGCTGATATTTCCCAGTTTAAGGAACGAAGATCGAACGCAGACGCCGCAGAAGAATATGCCCGAATTTCGATGGCAGGTAGACAAAAGATGTTACACTGCGAAAAACCCTTTATAGCGCAAATAAGGGGTTTCTGCATGGGAGGGGGTTTGGGAATAGCTCTTGCTGCAGATATTCGAATTGCATCAGAAGATTCTCAATTTGGTGTCCCCGCAGCGCGTTTATCAATTGCATATGATCGCTTGAACTTAGGAAATTTGGTGGCTCTTGTTGGACCGTCAAAAGCTAAAGAAATATTATTAACAGCAAAGCGCTATTCGGGTTTAGAAGCTGAAAAAATGGGTTTGATTAACTCGTGCGTGCCAATTTCAGATTTAGAGACTACAGTAGCAGATATAACGGATAGAATATCGGAGAACGCGCCGCTCTCAATGAAAGCGTCCAAATTGACAATAAATGAGTTGATGAAAGATGATTCTGCATTCGATGGAGCATTGGTCGATGGGCTAACTCGCGATTGTTTTGATAGTAAAGATTATCAGGAAGGACAGGAGGCTTTTTTGAATAAACGAAAACCAGTTTTTACGGGAGGGTAATAAGAAGAGAGACTTGGCCTAAATTTTGCTTAGCAAGAAAAGTGTAACGGTTTATACTTGTTAGACAACAGAAGAATCTAATAATATTAAGGGATAGAAATGGCATTTAGCCCCGTACAAAGTAAACCAAAAGGACCAAGTCAGGAATATTTGCTATTAGACTATTTGCAGCGACTGGGTAGAAGCGTGGACGGTAGAATGGCTGTCCATCTCCATTTATCTAGGTTGCGGCCCCAAAATCGACAAGAACATCACATTCGTATAGCGGCAACAACATTTGAAAGTCTCTCCCACTTATATGATGGCCAAGTTTTCACGCTTGGTTCTTCGGATCTAGTCTTTATCTGCAAAGATGCACCGATTGAGGATATAGACGCTACAATTCTAAAAATTAGGCATCTGTTTAATGAGGATCCATTGACATTTGGAGAAGAAGAAGAGGATATGGCACGGTTCTCAACTTGGTATAACGTTGAGACACAACATGCGGAAATGCTCGATTTGATAAAACAGATGCATCGCGAGCGAGAACGTAAAAACAGAGTGTCATCTGCTAGGCGAAATGATCCAAATTCGGATCAAGCAGGCTTGAAAATATTGACACCGGAGCAGCTGGGAAAGTTAGAGGACTTTTTAGCCCGAGCAGATTTGTCGAATCTGATGCGACGGCAACCAGTTTGCGCTATCACCCCTTCAAACCCAAACCCACAGGTAATTTTCCAAGAGCTATATATTTCTATAGATAAACTGAGGGACTCAATTCTTCCTGATTATGACTTAGCTTCTAGCTTGTGGTTGTTTAGACATTTGACGCAGACCCTGGATTTGCGAATGTTACAAGTGTTAATACACAATGATGACTCTACCATCGATAGTTCATTTAGCATCAATATGAATGTTCAAACGATATTATCTCCATCTTTTTTACAATTTGATAATAGTTTGAAAGCTGTAGCTAGAGGTACTGTGGTTATCGAACTACAACCAATTGATATCTTCAGTGACATGGGTGCTTATATGTTTGCAAGGGATTTCATGCGTGAAAGGGGATATCGAATAGCTTTGGATGGACTTAACCATCAAATATTACAGTTCATCGACAGAGAGCAACTTGGGTTTGATCTTTTAAAACTCATTTGGAGTCCAGAAATGGCCGATGATAATTCGGGTACACGACTAGATATTTTAAAAGAGCACGTCGATCGGTGTGGCCGCGCTCGGTTGATAATAGCCAGGTGCGACTCTGATGAGGCTGTGCGTTTTGGCCAAAGCCTTGGCAGTACTGTTTATCAAGGCCATTATATAGATCGATTACTCGCAAATTCTTAATTAGGGATGCTGATGTACTGTATAAAGATGAAATTAGTCCGGTTAATAATTTGATAGCGCTATTATAAGGGTTGCTGAACTAATAAGAGATAGAACGATTAGTGAGAAGTTTCTGAAATAATTTCTGCCATATTTAACAAAAAATTGAGTTCCAATCCAGGTAGAGCCAACATAGATTGGAAAGAATAAAATACTTATGAAAATAACTTCCGTTGTGAAAAGATTATGATACCAAAGTGGAATAATACCGCAAATTCCTAATGCGGTAACAGCTCCTATTACATTGGCTCTTTGTTCTTCTGTAGTGCCTGGTTTTGAGAGGGCAACTGCTACCGCTGGGGGACCTCCAATACCTGCGGAACCCTGAATAAGTCCAGCGCCAATCCCTATGCCAACCAAAAACTTTTTGTTTGAATGTGCGCTGATTTTGACATCTTTGTAGAGCATGAGCACCATACACATGACGGTTATTGATATTGCCATTTTCATGAAAACCGGTTCTATACTGACTAATAACCAAGTGCCAAAAGGAGCGGCAATCATGGCTGCGAAACCAAATGGAATAACAAAACCTCTGTCAGCTTTCTTAATAGCTATTGGCAGTAGTTGTAACATCGAAGGAAGAACACTCAAGGTTGCAATTGCTACAGCCGAACGGGGTCCTAAAATTACACTTGCTGTCATAACTATGATGAGTGATGCACCAAAACCAACAAAGCCCCGAACAATACCAGCTAATAGAATGCCCAGCCCAATTAAAAGCAAATCCCTTAAATTAAAAACATCAACTATTGCTAGTATAGTGCTCAACATTTCGGAGGCCTTTGGTAGGCATTTTAAAAAAGGGAAGACAAAGTCATATGGTTTGTTTTAGGAATTATTTCCTATTTTGCTTTAATCTAATTTATAAATCTTCAAAATTTTCAGTCATTTCTCAAGCGGAGCAACACGAAGTAAAAATTCAATTACCGATTCGGCAAAAATGTCATTTCTATCTCCAGCTACCATGTGCGCAGCATTTGAAACATTCACATACTCAGCGTGGGGGCATTGATCAAGAAAACTTTGTGCCCCCTCTTCGCTGAGGACGTCGGATAGGCCTCCTCGTACCAGTAATACTGGGAGGGTAAGGTTGTCTGCAGCTTTATGGAGTCGCTCCCGGTAATCTGGTGCTCCCGGTCGACTTGACCTTCTAGCCGGGTCCCAATGCCAGACATATTTTCCATTATCGGCCAGTCTTACGTTTTTGGCTAGTCCATCTAGGTTTCGGGGTCTTTTGCGGTGTGGTTGATAATTTGCGATCGCTTCAGCAACTTCCTCCAGGCTATCAAAACCATCAGGCTTTTGGTTCATAAATTCTTGTATTTTTGCTTGCCCAGCTGGTTCTATACGTGGTGCCATATCGACCATCACAAGTGCTTTAGCAGTCATACCCTTCTCACCAATAGCAACGAGGCTTGTACCGGCACCCATTGAAGCTCCAACCAAAATGGGACTATCTGATCCCAGTTCAGCAACCACACACTTTAAGTCCTCAACCATTTTTTCGGCACCATAATTACCTTCCCCTGCCCAATCTGAGTCACCGTGCCCGCGAGCGTCAAGCGCTACGGCATGATAACCTGCTGCGCCCAGTGTCTCACCTGCCCCCTTCCATGCGTGCCGAGTTTGGCCGCCGCCGTGTTGTAAAACAACAAGTTGGTTTTTCGGATTACCCCAGGAATCACCGGCTATCTTTATACCTTCATGACCCTCCCAGACATGCTTTGGTATTGGTGTTCCAGGAAGACGTTTACCAGCACTCATTTTCAAAAACCCCTTAGACTTAAAAAAAATTTACAGATCAATTTAATCGGTACTTTGTTGAGGCAGGTCAAGCCTAAGGAGAAATAAAATTGTTTATCTATCGAATTATACAGAATGGTGATATCGGTTTTTTTAGTTTATTTTTCAATTAGGATATAATTCGTTTAATGCATTGACTTGTTTTTCATTTAAATATTGGGTTTTCATATTTCTTAGTAAAAGAAAAAGTCGCGCTGTTTCCTCCAATTCCTCAATGGCATAAACAGCATCTTCTAGTGTTTTTCCTGCAACTACAGGCCCATGATTGGCTAACAGAACTTCGTGATGATTTGAGGCCATTTCTTTAACCGCTCTTGCTAAGTTAATATCTCCTGGAGGGAAATATGGAACTAGAGGTAACTTACCTATTTTCATTACATAATAAGCTGTGATCGGTGGGAGTACATTTTTTTTATCTATATCTGCTAAGCAACTGACTGCGACAGAGTGTGTAGAGTGTAAATGAACAACCGCTCCAGAATCGGGTCGCTCATCATACATTGCAATGTGAAGAAAACTCTCTTTTGTTGGACTCTTTCCAGAGATTAGATTTCCATCCAAATCCAACTTAGAAATTTCGTTTGGATCGAGATTTCCCATGGAAGAACCCGTAGGGGTCATTAACCATCCATCGTCAAGACGGACAGATATATTACCAGAACTACCGATGGTAAGTCCTCTTTCGAACAAGGATTTTGCTAATCTGCATATTGAATCGCGTTCGGAATTCTCACTCATTTGATTTCCCAGGATGGTTCTATATCAATTGGTTTATTGAGTTTATCAATGAGTACAGAATCTGAATAGATGATTTATTCTTCATTTAATTTTGGAGCTTTAGAATTGTCTCCAGCCCGTTGTCCATTAAAACTTATTGGAAGACCATGAAACTGACCATCACTATTTTCATAGGGTTGATACATTATATCTAACTCTTTCGTCTGGGCTAATTCGAGAACTTCTGGCACTGTATTTAATGGTCCATTGGGGACCCCAACGGCATCGAGTTTTTTTTGCCAATATTCCCGGGGCTTCGTTATCATAACGCTCTCTACCATTATATTGATTTCCTCGCGACGCACCACGCGCAGTTCATTTGTTAAATAATTAGGATTGTTAATCCATTCCGTTTGATCAAGGGCCGTTGCGAATTTCCGCCATAGTCGTTCATTACCTGGGCAAACCATTAAGGGTCCATCAGCGCAATTAAATGCTTGATAGGGGGCTAAAGAGGGATGACCCGATGATAGTCGTTGAGGGAGCATTCCTGTAGCCGAGAACATCGCCGCATGCGTAGAAATCCACATTAGTCCCGTTTCGAAGAGGGAAGTATCCACAACGCATCCTCTTCCAGTATTTGAGCGTTGCGCAATTGCAGAAAGAATTCCTATCGCTGTCCACATGCCTGTGGAGAGATCGATAATAGATACTCCAACGCGAGCTGGTGGTGAATTTGGATCTCCATTGATAGACATTAAGCCAGCCATGGCCTGTATGATCGGCTCGTATCCAGGGCGATCTTTCCATGGACCTTTATGCCCAAATGCTCCCAGGTTTGCGTAAATGAGTTGAGGAAATTTTTTAGTCAGAGTATTTGAGTCAAAACCGAATTTCTTAGGAACATCACTTCTAATATTATGTACGAATATATCAGATTTGCCGATTAAATTAATTAAGCTGTCACAATCTTCTTTCTTATGCAGGTCGATTATAGTACTCTTTTTCCCACGATTTAGTGCGACAAACGCTACGGCTGGTGAATCGTCTTCATCGATGAATGGGGGGCCCCACCTTCTAGCATCGTCGCCCTCTGGCCTTTCTACTTTCAGCACTTCAGCACCTAAGAAGGTAAGTATTTGACCACAATAAGGTCCAGCCAGATTTTGTCCAAATTCTACAACTTTAATACCAGAAAGTGGGCCTTGGGACATTTTGCCTCCCAAAATATAGTAAAAGAACCTTATTTATCCTTGAACATAACTCTTATTATTGATGAGCAACTAAAAACGGATATATTGTCTGCTAATATTTCACAATCCACAAAAGCCATGCGCTTGGTTCTATGATTAAGTTTGGGGAATGCTTCTAGCAGGGCACCTTCTGGTGCTGGTTTTTGAAAATTGGCAGTTAAAGATACTGTTACTGAGCTTTCGTATTTATCACCATTACAAGCTTCATGACAAACAGCTAGATCGGCTAGTGTCATTAGTAATCCTCCGTGGGCAACCAAATTGCTATTACATTGACTGCGGCCTACCCGAATTGATACGATTGTTTTTCCATCTTGGTCGCCAAGATAAAAAGGCCCGCTTTTCATTTCGAAGGGATCATCTGGATAGGGGATTACAAAACCATTATTAATAAATTCTGATTGTGTATTTTTGTCTATAGTCATTTACGGCTCGAAGATTGTTAGAGTGATGGTTCAACAGAGTTATTTATAATAATACTATTTGCCCGATAGCAAACCATTAAAAAGGATCATTGATGAAGGCTTATCAAATTACCAACTGGGGGCAACCGCTCGAAGAACTTGAAGTTCCCATTCCAAAACCAACAGGCTCTGAGGTTTTAATTAAGATAACTTCATGTGGTGTTTGCCATTCTGATATTCACATTTGGGATGGTTTCTTTGACTTGGGTGGAGGAAAACGGATAACACTTGAAGAACGTGGTCTTGGGTTACCGTTTACCATGGGGCACGAACCGGTGGGAGAAGTTGTTGCACTTGGCCCAGATGCGACAGGGGTCTCCGTAGGTGATAAACGTATTGTTTACCCTTGGATTGGGTGTGGCACTTGTGATGCATGCAAAGATAACAACGAATTACTATGCAATAATCCCATAACAGTAGGCACGCGGAGAAATGGTGGCTATGCAGAATACTTATTAGCCCCGCATGCTAAATATTTAGTGCCTTATGATGGCGTCGATGAGGCCTTTGCGGCTACAGCTGCATGCTCTGGCATTACTGCTTATAGTGCTTTGAAAAAATTGAAGCATTTGACGGCTAAACAGACAACATTGATTATTGGAGCCGGTGGAGTTGGGTTAGCTGGAATTGGAATGGCGAAGGCTATTTTGAAAACCAAAATTATTGTTGCTGATATTGACCCACAAAAAAGAAAAGCGGCTATAGAACTTGGAGCTGATGAGGTTATTGATAATGGCGCTGTAGATGCAGCAAAAAACTTAATGACCATGACAAATGGTGGGCCTGATGGGGTGGTAGATTTTGTAGGAGCTCCAACTACGAGTAGTTTTGGATTTCAGGTGTTAGCAAAAGGTGGGACCCTGGTTGTTGTTGGGCTTTATGGTGGTGGAATGGAGTTGCCATTATCTCTCTTGCCTCTCAAAGTTGTAAATATTCAGGGTTCGTATGTTGGGACACAACAAGACTTGGTCGAGCTTCTACAGTTGATGAGAGAAGGGCGAGTAAAATCAGTTCCAATTATAAAGAGACAGCTTAGTGAGGCGCCATTAGCAATTCAAGATCTTCGGTCGGGCAAAGATATAGGTAGATACGTTCTGATCAATTATTGACAAGATTTCAAAAAAATTACTGATAGGAGTTCAGATACCTAACTTTTCCATCAGTATGTCTTGTTGCTGCAATAGTTGATCCGAAGATCCGTGCCAAGTAACCTGGCCTTTTTCAATGATAAAATGTTTGTCAGCAATCCTTGTTAGGTCCCTGATGTTTTTATCGATGATTAAAATGGCGATGCCCTCTTTTTTCAATTTTTCTATACATGCCCAGATTTCCTGACGGACCATGGGAGCTAAACCTTCTGTTGCTTCATCCAGAATTAATAATTTAGGATTTGTCATGAGTGCTCTGCCAATTGCTAGCATTTGTTGCTCTCCACCTGACAATAGATTCCCCATGCTGTTGAGACGAGATTTCAACTGAGGAAACATTTGCAATACAGATTCTATCGTCCACGGATCAGGGTTGGCGTTTCTGTTTGCGGACGTCGCTATTAAATTTTCCATAACATTCAAGTTAGGAAAAATTTGTCTGCCCTCTGGAACTAATCCTATGCCAGAACGGCTAACCTTAAAACTGGGCATGTCGTCTATTCTTTTATTTTGAAATAGTACTTCTCCCGATGATATTGGAGTAATACCCATTATGGAATGTACTGTCGTGGTTTTCCCCATGCCATTTTTACCTAAAAGGCTAACGACTTCTCCCTCTTCAACTGTTATGGAAACACCAAACAAAGCTTGGCTTACACCATAAAACGTGCAAATTTCTGATACTTTCAACATGTTTGTAGCTCTTCGTCTCCCAAATAGGCGGCTTTCACTTTTTGATTTGCACGGATTTCTTTTGGAGAGCCTGTAGCTATAATTTCGCCATAAACCATCACGGTGATTTGATCAGCTAATGAAAAAACAGCATTCATATCATGCTCAATGAGGATCATTGTTTTGCCAGTTTTCAACTTCTTAAATATCGCTATTAATTTTTGAGTTTCCTCCCCACCCATACCAGCCATTGGTTCATCGAGTAATAATAATTTGGGTTGAGTGGCAAGTGCCATGGCGATTTCTAGTTGTCTGTGTTCTCCATGGGAGAGCTCTCTCGTTATTATGTCTTTACGCCCCAGAAGACCAACCTGCTTCAGTACGTATAGAGCAGGTTCGATTAGTTGATTGTCTTGACGGGCGTCCTGCCAAAAACGATATGAGTGTCCGCTATGTGCTTGAACGGCGAGTGCAACATTATCGAGTGTGCTCATATCTAGCATCAAGCTAGTAATTTGAAAGGTCCTTGCTATGCCTAGCAGACTTCTTTTATTTGAAGGCATGTTAGTTATTAAATCGCCTTGAAAAAGAATTGCTCCTTTATCAGCTTTTAGATCGCCAGATAGTTGGGAAATGAGGGTCGTTTTTCCTGCACCGTTTGGCCCAATTACAGCATGTATTTCGCCCTCGTTTATGTTTAGATCGATGTTATTAGTCGCTGTTATTCCGCCAAATTGTTTGCATAAGCTGGTTATTTTGAGGATTGGTGTCATTGCTTCCTATTTCCTAAGTAAGTTACAATTCCACTTATTCCGCCTCTTGCAAATAGTACGACCATTATTAACAGTGCGCCAAAGATAAAATGCCAATATAAAGTTAAGCTTGATAACCACTCCTCTAAGATCACAAAAGCGGCAGCGCCAAAAACAGGCCCTAGGAGAGAACCTGTGCCACCTAATATCACCATAAAAATCAATTCTCCTGATGCCGCCCAGTCCATCATCTCAGGGCTGATAAAATTAGTAAAATTACCTAATAATGCTCCAGCGTATCCGCAGATACATCCCGCTATAACGTAACAGATGAGGCGATAACGGTAAGTGTCGAAACCAATCGATCTCATTCGTTGTTCATTGCTTCTAGATCCTTCAATAACTAGCCCAAATCGCGATTTAGTAATTTTATGGATTAAAAAGAGACAAATAATTAGTGAAATCAATATGAAATAATAGAGATTAATATTATCCTCAATATTTATAAAACTACCGAAATTGCTTCTAGTATCAATCACTAAACCGTCATCACCACCATATTCCTCAACGCTCACGAATCCAAAAAATACCATCTGGGTAAATGCCATAGTGATCATTATGAAATAAACCCCCTTCGTTCGAAGGCAAATAGCTCCTGTTATGAGCGCAAATATTCCAGACGCAGCTACAGCCAGAAAAATTTGCAAAGGACCATTATCTACACCGTAATAGGCAGGTATTCCTACGCAGTATGCGCCAATACCCAGATAAGCAGCATGACCAAAACTTATCATTCCCCCATGACCTAGGATTAAATTTAAGCTGGCGGCTGCAATTGCGAGAATCATAAGTCGATTTACAAGGTCTAGATAAAAACCATTATCGGTAAGGCCGGTATAGATTGGGAGAAAAAATAGGACCAGAAATATTACAACGGTTATTTTGACGCGCAATGTAAACCGAGTTGCTTTTTCCATTTTATCGTCCCCTCGGAGGGAATAAACCCTGAGGACGAAAGATTAAGATAGTTGCCATCAAAATATAAATGAGCATGGCTGATAAAGCCGGTGCCGCTGTCTCTGCACTTTCAGCGGATAAAAGAAGTTTTAAAAAAGTATCCAAAAACGATCTTCCCATTGTGTCAATAAATCCTACCAAGATGGCAGCTATAAATGCTCCTTTTACTGAGCCAATACCGCCGATAATTATGACAACAAATGCGACTATGATGATATCGTTTCCCATGCCAATACTCGCTTCAGTTATAGGGGATATCATCATTCCAGCGAGCCCTGCCATCGCGGCCCCAGCTCCAAATACTAACGTAAATAAAGTTTTAATATCGATACCAAGAGCGCCAATCATCGTTCTATTAGAAGCCCCTGCTCGAATAAGCATGCCAGACCTCGTTCGGGTAATTACCAAATAAAGAATGATCGCTAAAGTGAGACCAGTGGTAATTATCAGCAACCGAAACGTGGGAAATACAATATCTGGTAATATTTCAATTTGGCCATCTAATATGGCTGGTAGTGGAATAGCCATACCTTCAGGACCCCAAGCGAAATGAACTAATGCATCAAAACACAAGATCAATCCAAATGTTGCCAATACATGATCCAGATGGTCCTGCGAATAAAGCCGGCGTATTATTATGATTTCAACAATAACTCCAACCACCGCCGTTGCCGGGATTGCGAGTATAATTCCATAGAAAAAAGAATCAGTAATATCGGTAAAAGTACCACAGAAATATGCTCCTATCATATAAAGCGAACCATGCGCAAGGTTCACAAAATCCATGATCCCAAATATCAAAGTTAGACCAGAGGCTAATAGAAATAACAATACGCCAAGCTGCAAGCCATTTAGTATCTGTGTGACAAAAAGAACCCAGTCCATGCCGTTTTCGCCAATATCCTAAGAGTTATTTACGGATTAAAAATCTATTTGTGTTGCACCTGGTAGTGATAAAAAGTTAACGGCGGCACTTATCTGCACCGCCGTTATTAAATGAATTATCAAATTTATCTACATCTTACAATTTTTAGCATATGTGTCTTGATGATTTTCTAGAACTACTTTCCGTACGGCTGTTGTCCAAACACCATCTGCGTCTGATACAACCTCCCTAGAATAAAAGTTTTGTATAGGGAAATGGTTGTTCCCATATGAAAACTTTCCTCGTACGGAAGGGAAATTTGCTTTTTTCATAGCAGCCCGCATACCATTTACGTCGGAAAGATTACCATTAACCGCTTCCACAGCACTCTTAATTAGAAAAATCGTATCATAGGATTGAGCCGCATAGAAAGAGGGATATCGGCCATAAGCTTTCTTGAAGCCAGAAACAAATTTCTTATTCTGAGCATTGTCAAGATCAGGAGCCCAAAACTGCGTCATCATGGATCCCATTACTCCGTTCATTTTAGCTTTCTGAAGTTTTGGTAGCGCAATCGAGTCTACTGTGAACACCGAGTAAAGTGGTATTTTCCCCTGAAGTCCAGCCTGTGCATATTGTTTTATAAAAGCGCCGCCCGCTTTTCCTGGGTAGAATACGAAAATACCTTCTGCCCCAGAGGCTTTCGCCTTTGCTAGTTCGGCTGAAAAGTCTAACTGTGCGCCTTTACCCCACTTTGTTAAGTCTTTTCCAACAATTTTACCTTTGAATACGCGTTCAACTCCAGCTGACATATCTTTCCCTGCTGCGTAGTTGGGTGCCATAATATAAAGTGATTTTACACCTTTTTGATTCAATAGTTGTCCCATAGCCATTGGCGTTTGATCATTTTGCCATGAAGTGGAAAAGAAATTTTTATGGCAAAGTTTCCCTGCGATCTGAGATGGGCCGGCGTTAGAACTTATCAAAAATTTCCCTGCATCGAGAGCAGACTTTTGGGAAGCTAGCAAAACGTGCGACCAAATAAAGCCAGCAACAAAATCAACATCATTTTGTTTGACTAATTTATCTGTTTTTTGCTTTCCTATTGCAGGCTTAAATCCATCATCTTCGATTATTAAATCAACTTCCAAGCCACCCATTTTACCACCTATATCTTTAACGGCAAGATTGACGGCATCCACCATATCTTTTCCGATTACGCCGGCGGGGGTGGTGATTGTGGTGACGAAACCGATTTTTACTTTATCGGCCGCGACAGCTGGTCCGATGGCCAGCATTCCTGCTGTTGCCAAAAGCATTAATTTCCTGAACATCTTTTTTTCTCCCTGATTTGAGATCTTATGATGCCTGAAATTGGCGGAAATTCAATACACATCAACTTATTTATACGGATTAATTAGGTCATGTATAATAAGTGCATATTCTTTAGAGGATTGGATGCCCGTTGGACTAAGTTCATAAACTCCTCTATCTATCCTAGAAAACCAACCATAGAAATTTTTTTGAAGGATACTGGCAGTGTTTTGCACGCCTGTTTTATTTCGTAATTCAGGGATGGTTTTACATCCGTTTTCCAATCCATTGACAATACGAAGCGCATTTTGTTTATATGCCGTTATCAATGGCGTCGCAGCACTTCCCCCTGTATTTGGATCTCCATGTCGATTTTTAAATTCTTTTAATAATCGTTTTGACTTTTTTTGACTACTAGGCCGATTTGGTAATGGTTCTAAAACCTGAGTCACATAACCTCCCGCATTTTTGGGAAGTGTTACCAATAAGATACCAAAACCTAGCATGTGGCAAAGTTTGATTATTTTATTCAGTCGTTTTTTCAAGCCAGACTGAGGTCCTTCCAAAATGGCCAAGTAAACAATACCAGAAACAGATAACCGTTCTACACCCTGTAAAACTAATTCTAAACTAAACTTGGTTTTAAGTTCTGTAATTACTAAGGGATTATTATCTTTGATCGCTACAACGTCACACCCACATATTTCACTTTTAACTTCATAACCCTGTGCTTCGAAAAACATTTTCACGGGTTTGTACAAGTCAGTTTCGCGAATTTTTTGCGTCAT
>CALIMD010000281.1 GCA_938028645.1 uncultured Alphaproteobacteria bacterium | reverse complement strand
ATAATTTGATGGCAAGCGGTAAAATGCGTGTAGTGGTGCGTAACATAATCCGACTTCATCCCCTTTCTATTGAGGATACGACAGGCGTAAATCCTAAATATGGTGTTCTGATAAAATTTAATTCCAATGACCCAATGATTGATGAAATAACAAAAATAGGACAGGTTTTTAAGGATAATGGCGCATTGACGTTTAGATATGGCACATTATCTACAGGCAGCGATGCTGGTCACAGAGTTTTTGGTGTTACTTATCCATCCATGGACTCAATTGAGAAGGCTTATGATGCCGCTAATGCCGATCCAATTTATCAAAAAGCATTGTCTACAGTAGATGTCGATTTCAGAAATATAATTCGATTTTACGATTAATTAAAAAAGGAGAAATAAAATGACTGTTATTTCAGTACGAAGAATGACGCCACAAATAGGAAAAACGGAGCTGGCCACCAGTCGTGTTCGAACCATGGCTGGCATTGTTGCGACGGCTGGTGGGCGTGTTCGCATTGGTCAAGTAGTTGCGGGTGAGGGAGCCGGATGCATGCAGTTATATGCGGCTTTCACAGATTTCGCGAGCATTAGTAAAGCGACGCTTGCCATAGCGGCTGACCCTGCACGCGTGAAGCTTTTGCATGAAAGAGAGTTGAACCCCGCCGGTGAAGTTGTAGGGCCCGAAGTTTACCGAACAGTCTTTGGCGATGTGGCGCCCGATTACCCAGTGATTATGCAACGTGAGTATAGACTACCGCGCGAAAATTTAGAGAGTGCGTTATCGCTGCTTCCAGAAATAGAAAAACTTGGAAAATCGCATGACTTTAAAATGATGGCGGTTGTTCCAGTTATCGCAGATGATTTAGGGCGTATGGTAGTCGCCTATTATAGTAAAACTATGGAAGACTTAGGACGCACTATTGATGAAGTCGGAATGTCTGAAGAATTTCAAAAAATTGTTACCAAAGCAAATACTTTTGGGACGCTGGAAAAGAGCCGAGTTGTTAAAATAATCTAATTGCACGGTGAAAAATAAGACCGCACTGCTTTTCAGTTCGGTTTTTTATTTCCCGGTTGCAGACTCTTGTCCTTGAACAGTAAAAAATGAGGCTGATTTGGGTTGCTGCGGGAGTTCGACTTCAAAGTTAATCATTCTTGCGGATATTTGCTTTTCACCTCTAATGATAAGCCCTTCGTTTGGACTTGGCATAGGGTTCTTGGCCAAAGGTACCGCGTCTGCAGCTGTGTACACACAAATATATAATCCTCGAGAGGTCTCTGATTTATTTGGTGCTGATCCATGTGCTAAACGCGTGTGCATTAGGCAGACATCTCCAGCCGATCCAACAACTGGAATTTGTTTGCTTTTAAGAAATGTCTCGGTGGCATCGTCAACCCGTCCTACAAATTCTTTGCCATCATACAGGGAATACATTTTACCTTTGTGACTGCCGGGAACGACCATCAAACATCCATTATCTTCTGTTACGTCGTCTAATAATAAAAGTGCAGTAACAACGTCGTCATTTGAATGCGGGGTAAAGGCGAAGTCCTGGTGATAGTGAACAGTTGTATTTGCCCCTGGACACTTTAGATTAATCTTACAGTGATGAAATTTTACATTTACTCCAATTAGTTCAGCCACCATATCCACCATTTTAGAATCAGACATAACCTGAAAATAACTTTCCGAGATATCTGAAGGATTGTTTATTCTCCGTAATGCTGGTTTGAGTGCGGTGTGATCAGCCCCCATATCAAACCGAGGGCGTCCGTCAATTGTTGGTTCTCCATACGGCTTTGTGTGTTGGCGACTTTCATCAACCCAAATCTTAATTTCTGACTGAAGTTTAGTTAACTGATCTCGTGAGACTGCGTTTTTTGCCATTAGGTAACCGTCTACTTCGAAGCGTTCTCTTTCTTGTATTGTTAGAGTTGAGCGCACGGTTATCCTCCTTTTCTTTATATTGGTGCACAAATATACTTAGTTAATCTGATTATGATCAGTAAATTTTATCTTATTAGAATAAAAAAAGTTGCCATTGTCGAACGATTAATAAGTTCAAACCAATAGTTATGAGTGTTTAGACCTTATAGTGGGAAAATATTTGAAAAAAATAAACCTTCCCAAGGGTTTTGAAAAACGTAGCTATAATAAAAATAGAATAGGTTGATCGATAGGGTATGAAAAGGTTAACTTTGATTAAATTTTAAAAGTTCAACTTCATCATAGTTTACACAGAAGACTTAAGAAATGTCTGGTCAGATTTAAAACCAGCACACCTAGAACTAGGATAGGCGAATGTCAGCACTTCTAATACCAGGTTCTCCCGGAGAGCTCGTAGATAAAATTACTATATTAGAAATTAAAGCAGCTAAAATTTCTGAAAAAATCAAGCAGTCAAATATACTTTATGAACTGGGAGTTTTGATGAAAAGTTATGAAGAAAACATAACTGTATCTGACAAGTTAACCGACCTGAAACGAGAATTAAAAAAAGTCAATGAGAGTTTGTGGGACATAGAAGATGATATTAGATCATGTGAAAGAAAGTCTGATTTTGGCTCTGATTTCATCAAACTAGCGCGGAGCGTGTATTTTGAAAATGATCGGCGAGCGAGCCTCAAAAAGGATATTAATATTCTTTTGGGTTCGAAAATAATTGAGGAAAAGTCCTACGCTGACTATTAGCTGGATTAAGGGGACTGATAATATGGCTCCGATAGCAGAGCGGGTTAAGGTGTTTTTTTTAGTTTGTGGATTAGTGCTTTTTATTCCTTTAGGTATAGTTGCGAAGCAGTCTATGGCAACTACTTTCATATTAGTTGCTTTCGTACTAATAGTGACAACTTTTTTTCTGAGCCCGAAAAAATTAATTCCAAATAAATCTATTGTTTATAGTTTTTCTGTTTTCTGTCTGTATGCGTGCATTATTCATTTTGTGACAGTGGAATGTGTTCCCTGTAAGTCGCTTCTTTTGACTAAAATTTCTATGCTTGGATTAGTATTATGGGTGACAAGTTTGGACTTAAGCCGATTGGATTGTTTCCCGCAGTCCAAAATATCGTGGACGCTGAACATAAGTTTATTTTTAGCCTCCATTTTCTTAATAATTGAGTTCCTCAACGACGCTCTACTGTATAGATGGCTGAGCGATCGAATAAATGATCCAGAAGTGGCTCTTTCCCGTTATAATAGAGTCACGAGCGCGCTTGTTCTTTTTGTTTGGCCTGTTTCGTACTGGGCTTATCAGAGAGGAAATAAAGTCGTAGCCATAAGTCTTATTATTGTAACTTTTTGTGCTGCCCTGTTAAGTCATTCTAATTCTGCACTAGTCGTTTCGGTTTTAGTACCTATTATCGCTATTCTAGGTTATTTTCTGCCAATCTTTGTCTTCTGGGCAGGTTTTTTTTCCTTGAGCATCTTCGCTCTTTCATCGCCATTCATATTCGTCTCGTTACTTAATTGGATTAAACCATTTTCTAACAGTATTCCCCCGTCTACTTTGGATCGAATTGAAATTTGGCACCGCTCTGCTGTTGCAGTATTTGAGGCTCCCTGGTTTGGATATGGAATTGGCATCACAAGATATCTCACACTTCCACAAGAATTGATGGAAAAATATAAATACCACGTGACTCCAACAACGCACCCACATAACGCAGCCATTCAGCTCTGGCTGGAATTGGGTGTAATAGGCTTGTCGATTTTTCTTCTGCTTCTTTGTTTTGCTGTGCAACCTTTGAAGAGGGTTCCTAGCTCCTGTTTAGGTATAGTCCTCGCTGTTGCCGTTGGAGTTGTTTTTACTTCCTTAGTCTCGTTTGGATTTTGGCAAGAAACGTGGCTAGGAATTATTGGTTTGGTTGTTATCTGTTTTAAGGTTGTCATTCAATATTCAAATGAGAAGTATTCATAGTAACTTAAGGGGATTTAAAAATGTCTGCTTATAGGTCGTTTGAAACTATAAAAAATATTAGTGTGATAGGAACGGGAACGATTGGTGCCAGTTGGGCTACATATTTTTTATCGAGAGGGTTTAAAGTAAAAGCATGGGATCCTGGCGATAAGTGGAAGGAAAGAATATTAGATTTCATAAATAATGCTTGGCCCCAAATGAATGCCTTAGGTGCTAAACAGAAGTTTCAAGAAACAAATATTGAACTTTGTTCTAGTTTGGAGGATGCACTCTCAGAAGTGGATTTTGTGCAGGAGAGTGCTCCAGAACAACTTGAACTAAAGCGATCATTATTCAAAAAAATTGATAAATACACTGATAATGGTACAATAATTTCTTCCAGCACTTCTGGCTTGATTATGAGTGAAATGCAGGATGGACTTGAGTGTGCAAGCCGTTTTGTTGTTGGCCATCCCTTTAATCCACCACACCTTATTCCCCTTGTTGAGGTGGTAGGGGGCGAAAAGACTGACCCTTCAGCTGTTGATTGGGCAATTAATTTTTACAATGAGATTGGTAAGCACGGTATAAAGATCAATAAAGAGGTACCGGGCCATCTCGCAAACAGATTACAAGCTGCATTGTGGCGTGAAGCTGTTCTGGCCGTCCAGAACGATTTGGCTTCTGTGGAGGATATTAATGCTGCCGTAGCAATGGGGCCAGGCTTACGCTGGGCGTTGATGGGGCCTCATATGATTATGAATTTAACCGGTGGAACAGGTGGGTTTCGCAAAATGCTCGATCATTTTGGGCCGGGTATCGCTGAGTGGTGGGAAACTATGAACGAAAATCCTGAGCTTGATGAAGCCTTAAAGCAAGAACTCATTAAGGGAATAAAAGTAGAGGCAAAGGGGCGTTCGATTGCTCAATTAGAAGAGGAAAGAGATGCACAGCTGGTAGAGCTTTTAAAAATGTTGCGTCGGAAAAAAAACTAGCAGCCTATTTGCCAATATGCTCCGCACCAAGCGCCTCAGTCGCCTGTCTTAAAATCTGGCGCGACCGATATAAAACCATTTCTAGCCAGTCTTTGCTTCCCGGGTGATAATGGTGTTTTATCTGGCTTTTTATTCGTTGCACGTCTGGGTTATCCCAGTTCACGTCGCCTTTGTTATGCAACCAATGATCCTCGCGAAGAGCCTTCCGACTTTTTTCTTGTGAGTAGGTGCCATATTCAAGAGCGATATATGAATATTTATTTTCAAGTTTCTGGTCCCAAAGTTCACGGCTTGTCCCATGTAGGGGTATCGATGATGACGTTCCTAATTCTGGCACGCCTACTGACTCCCCGTATGCATGGTTAACCCAATCAGAACCAGGTGTATTTGGAAGATGTCCTGAGATAGGTTCCCCATAACCGAACGGGCCAAGCCCTGTATGGAAATCAACTATTGCTGCAAAATCCGATTGGACTAATTCATAGTCCTTAATTATGCTTTCCAGGGTGTTCCTTGACCATGTTTCTTCAAATCCTCCAAAAAACATGCTGTGTGGATGTTTATATTGCCCTGATTTTCTAGCTCTCTGAAATGCCTTTTCTCCGTGAGCTTCACGATAACGACTAATCTCCAACTCTGCTTTTTCCATAGTTTGGGCATCTAATGAAGACGGCACAAAGTAATCTACTAATTCATCATGCCCCTCATTTGGGGGGAGAGGTTTTGAGAAATCTAAGTAATTGCGATTTAAGTCACACCCTTCTTCGGTAACACGTCTACACCATGAAAAACCAAACGGATTTATCGCATGAATAAAAAGTAAGGCAACGTCAATTGGAAGATCTTCGACATTAGTACGAGAAATCCAATCTATCTGACAACCCGATCCACAAAATCCTTCAACACCGTGCGTCCCTGATATAATCACTAATACACGTTTGGCATTACGTGGTCCCATCCAAGCGGTATCGCAACTCAATTGTTCTTTTAATGAGCCTATATTTGGGTTGATATAACTTTGTATATCTATTTGTTTAGCTTTAGCTGCTTTTAAAAATCGATCCCTGGCTTCTTCATATGAGTCGGAAAAGGAGTTTCGGATTGATTCTAATAGCTCCATTATGATGCCAACAGTTTTAAGGTTACTGATATATTTACAACATTAGTAATGTAGGATGATGACTTTTCATGTAAGTAGCATAAAGTTAGGAGTGGCCCATACAACATGCAAGTAAGTTTTCGAAAATTGGTATAAATATTTAAGACATGATCCCTTGAAATTGATTGCTTATACCTGTTGAATAGTGACTTTTCCTGTAAAATATTGAAAATATATTGGTTAATCGTAGGTTTCTGAATTTACTCTAAAAGGACGGTTAAAATGGCAATAAATAAAATTATGAATGATTTCGAGACTGCCGTCGCTGGGGTAAAAGATGGGTCGACTATCTTGGTATCTGGCTTCGGCGGAGCAGGAATGCCTACTGAATTATTAAATGCACTTAGAGACCAAGGGGCTACCGACCTTACAATTGTATCAAACAATGCTGGAGTAGGACGTGAGGGAATAGGGGGTCTGTTGTCCGAAGGAAAGGTTAAAAAAGTAATTTGTTCATATCCAAGGTCTGGGGGATCGGTGATTTTCGAAGAAATGTGGGCCGCAGGGAAAGTTGAGTTAGAAGTAGTTCCCCAAGGTACCTTGAGCGAAAGAATCAGAGCTGCGGGAGCAGGTATCGGTGCTTTTTATACGCCAACTGGTGTGGGCACTCAGTTAGCTGAGGGAAAAGAAGTTAGAAAGATAAACGGTCGAGACCAGGTTTTGGAATATCCTCTAAAAGGTGATGTGGCATTTGTATTAGCGAAAGCCGCGGACCGTTGGGGCAATTTGATATATAACAAGTCAGCTCGCAATTTTGGTCCCGTTATGGCTCCTGCGGCAGATCTGACAGTGGTTCAGGTCCATGAGATTGTGGAATTAGGCGCTTTAGATCCTGAAGCTATTGTTACGCCGTCTATTTTTGTAGATAGAGTTGTAAAAATGGCTGGCCCAGGTCTAGGTGAGAGTGTTTAAAAGTTCAAAACAAAAAACTAATAGTCATTGCTCAAGCTAACTAAGTTTAAATTAAAATGAGAATGGTCCAGTTTCGTTCTTTTTGACGTTCGTGATGTATTCGATTGCTGCGGTCACCCCCCCACTAGCATATTTTATATTCAAATATCCCAGCGTTGACTCAACGGCGGATAGTGCGGCGTAGAGCATTGGGGCATTTATGTCACCCATATGCCCTATTCTAAATGCTTTGCCATTCAAGTCGCCAAGACCGCCTCCTAATCCAACCATCATTTCGTCCCTGCAGATATCTCTAAACTGACCTGCATCGATACCCTCTGATGTGAGTATGGTGGTAACGCCATTGGAGCGTTCTTTAGGTTCGACTGCATTCAGTGAGAGCGTTCCAGCCTGTCCCCAAACCTCGACAGCGGCATGCGTTGCGGCAGCCAAAACTCTGTGTCGTTCGAACACATTTTCTAAGCCTTCTTCAAATATCATATTTAACGCTTCCCGCATGCCAAAAACCATTAGTTGGGGGGCTGTGCCACAAAATTTTCTATAATGCTCAGCTTCAAGCCTGGTCTTCCAATCCCAGTAAAGCCGGGGCATCGTCGACTCTTTGGTCGCCGATAAGGCTTTTTCTCCAGCCGCAACGATTCCTATGCCGGGTGGCATCATCAGCCCTTTTTGGGATGCACCAACGGTAACATCAATACCCCATTCGTCCATTCTATAGTCGACAGTGCCCGCCGCTGCAACGGTATCTACAATTAAGAGACCAGGATGATCGGCGGCGTCTATGGCGGAGCGAATTGCCGGCAAATCATTCGTTATACCGGTTGCCGTCTCGGTATGAATGATTAGGATGCCTTTAATCTCCTTCTTAGTGTCTTTCTTAAGATGTTCTTCTAGCGCTTCAATATCGATTGCTCGTCTCCAGTTTCCTGGTAAGGTTTCCACCTCTAACGTTAAAGCCTTTGCCATACTTGCCCATGCATTAGAAAAGTTTCCAGTTTCCGGCACTAAAATTTTGTCTCCGGGTGAAAACACATTAGCTAATGCTGCTTCCCAAGCGCCATGCCCATTCGATGAATAAAGAAAAATCTCTCCCTCAGTGTTAAATATCTTTCTCATATCGAGGAAGCATGACATTGATATGTCCAGGAAATCCGGATCTGAAAGATCTAGAGTAGGCTGATGCATTGCATTCATAACACGATCTGGCACATGCGTGGGTCCCGGCGTATTTAAGAATTTTCGACCGCGTTTTGTTGCCATGCAACTACTCCATTAAGACAAATTAAAATACATTTTAAATTATTGATTTTTCGGCAACATACATATCTGTTACAAAAAAATAAATACAATTTTTTAGTAGTTTTTCAACTAGCTCTTTTGTGAATATTTTTATAATCTCTACGAACTCGTATTGTATAAAAAACTAAGGATGTAGAGATGGCTATGGCTGGAATTGTAAGTGACGCCGAAAATAGACTTTCACGACGCCAAATCGCATGGCTAGTCGCTAATGAAATCCCAGATGGAGCATATGTGAACCTTGGTATTGGTATCCCCACGTTATGTGCAGATCATATGCCGAATGAAAAAGAAATTCTTTTACATAGTGAGAATGGTGTTCTTGGATTTGGGCCACGACCTGAGGAAGGAGATGAAGATAGTGATTTAGTGAATGCAGGAAAGCAGCCGATCACTATGTTAAATGGGGGATCCTATTTCGTACATTCAGATGCATTTGGCATGATCAGGGGTGGACACATAGATATAGCAATGCTCGGAGCGTTTGAAGTCTCCGGTGAAGGTGATTTGGCAAATTGGACCACAAATAACCCAACATTTCCTCCAGGTGTGGGCGGTGCTATGGACCTTGCAGCGGGCGCAAAGGAAGTCTGGGTTCTCACCGAACATCAGACGAAAGAAGGCAATCCAAAGATCGTTAATAAGTGCTCATATCCGTTAACATCTGCTAAATGCGTGAAGCGGATTTTTACTGATCTTGCAATTATGTCTATCGGTGACGGTGAGCTAATCGTTGAGGGAATGGTTGAAGGAGTGACTATTGAAGAGCTTCAGAGAAGAACTGAACCAAAACTCCAGCTCTCAAGTTCTTCAAAAGTTCTGGTTGCGCCGGATCTATAGGGATTGATTTTTGTATGATTAACTTAATGATGATATTGTCACAGGCGGTATAGTCTTTCCCATAATTTGTGGGCTAAGAGAAAAATGAGGCAATATCATCAAAAAATGCAAAACCCTCGAGGGATAACGATGACTGAAATTGTTGTAAGAGTGGCTGAAGGTATTGATAAAAATGTAATTATCGAGATGCTACAGTCCCTACAAGATTATGAACGTGCCCTGCATCCAGGAAGACGACCAGGTGCTGATGTAGCCGAGTTTCGATATAAAAGAATTACGGATGCTGCAGAAAGTTTTAATGGTGCGGTGTTGGTTGCTATTGAAAAATCGGAGATTGTTGGACTGACCGCTGGATGGATGATAATTGATGAGGATCAATTGCAAGATATGGAACATCGGGAACATGGTTACATATCGGTTTTGTTTGTAAGTCCGGAACATCGCGGAAAGAATATAGCGCAGAAACTTCTAATTTCTATTGAACAACATCTGGTTTCAGTTGGGGCAAATAGATTATCTATCAATACTTTAGCTAGAAATGGTCCAGCCGTCACGGCCTCTCGAGCAGTTGGCTTTGAACCGTTCGAAGTGAAACTTGAGAAATTTATAGGGAATTAGAGCCCTTGGTATTTTGTCTCGGCTTCATATTTTAGTAAATCTGGGGCTAAAAAGTGACTTTATTCCAGCTTTATAGGCCATACGGAGACGAAAGTGATTAAAAAACGACCAGAAGACTTACGCAGCCACAAATGGTTTGGGGTTGACGACCTTCGTTCATTTGGCCATCGGTCTCGTATCAAACAAATGGGATATAGTAGGGAAGACTGGGCAGGAAAACCTGTA
>CALIMD010000280.1 GCA_938028645.1 uncultured Alphaproteobacteria bacterium | reverse complement strand
TGCGGAGGATCGGCGCGTGATGGAGGGCGGGAAGATCATTCCTAATGAAATCTGGTTGGTACCCCATGTGAATGGCTCGCCTAAGTGGTATTGCTCGACGAAAACGCCTTTAGCCGGAGCTAAGAACGAAGTCATTGGCACCGTGGGAATCATGTATCCGGTTGAAACATCGACCGACCGGGAGTCGGTGTTCAGAGAGCTAACTCCTGTCATTAGTTACTTGGAGGAGCATTTCACAGAGGAGGTATCGATGAAGGACATGGCAGGGTTGGCTGGGCTTTCAAGCACCCAGTTCAATTTGCGGTTTCGCCAACTCCTTCGAATGACTCCTACCGCCTACTTGATGACCTTGCGCATTGATCTGGCTCAGCAACTCCTCACGGGTACCGACCAAAATATATCCGAGATCGGAATCGCCGTTGGCTTTTACGATCAAAGTCAGTTCACGAAGCTCTTTAAAAAGCATGCCGGGATAACTCCTAAGGCCTATCGGCAACGATTTCGTTGATGCGTCAAAAACTACCAAAAAATAAATAGAGAATACTATACCCATTCTGAGATATCTCTATAATGTGAATCCTTTATGTCTTCCCGTCTTAATTTTTCTACCTTGGTATTTTGTGTATTTGCATGGAGTGCTTCCCAGGCAAATGAGGAGGTGTCATTTAATTATGACATTCGACCCATTATGTCGGATACCTGTTTTCTTTGTCATGGCCCTGATGAAACGACACGTGAGGCAGACCTGCGCCTAGACCTTCGCGAGGAAGCGATTTCTGATCGTGATGGTGAAGCGGCCATCATCCCGGGTAATGCAGAGGACAGTTTGATCATGTGGATGATCACCTCGGATGGTGAGGAAGATATCATGCCGCCGCCATCGCATCCACGTGCACTGACTGAAGTGGAGAAGGACTTATTTCGTCGATGGATCGATCAAGGTGCTAAATACGAAAAGCACTGGTCGTTTATTCCGCCTGAAGCGGAAGTGCCGAGTGAGTTGGCAGATGCGGATTGGGTGAAAAATCCTATCGATGCCTTTATATTGAAGCGACTAGAGGATGAAGGATTGTCCCATGCGTCAGAAGCAGACAAGACGACCTTGATCCGCCGGGTGACCTTTGACCTTACTGGTTTACCGCCAACCCTGGAAGAGATCGATGCGTTCCTATCCGATAAAAGACCGGACGCCTACGAGCAGCTTGTAGATGATCTACTGAAGCGGGTTACCCATGCAGAACGGTTGACGAACGAGTGGATGGATGTGTCCCGTTTTTCCGATTCTCACGGTTATAGTCAGGACTTCATTCGCGATATGTCTCCCTACCGGGATTGGGTTATCGAGGCGTTCCATGAGAATATGCCGTTTAATGAGTTTGTTGAATGGCAGCTAGCCGGCGACTTATTGCCCAATGCCAGCCAAGCACAAAAACTGGCGACTGCTTTTCTCCGGCTTCATCCTCAGAACACTGAAGGGGGAATCGTAAATGAAGAATTCAAGGTCGAGTATGCAGCAGAACGGGTGCAAACAATCGGTGCGGCTTTTATGGGAATGACCATGGAGTGTTCACGATGCCATGATCATAAATACGATCCGATATCCCAAAAGAATTTCTATGAGCTATTCAGCTTCTTCAACAATGTAGACGATTCGGGGCAAATAAGTTTCGAGTCCAGTGACATGCCGGTTCCAACCATGCTGCTTCCAACACAGGAAGAAACATCTAAGCTGGCTAATCTGGATCTGCAGATCAATGAGCAGGAAGCGCGTGTTGCGACTATCCTCACGCAGGCTGAAAAAGATTATCAATCCTGGAAGAAGCAATTGGGCGATCGTTCTACGGATTTATCTGCCGAGGATGCCCTGGTGGCTTATTTTCCTCTAGGCACTGGCGATAGTACGGCATCCATAACAAATGATCTAGGCCCTGAAGATAAAGGATCCGTCTTGTTTGGAGCCCAGGCCAATATCAAAGTAGGACCCGAGCTAGTATTTGAGGATAGTCCCAAAGGTGAAGGAATTAAGGTAAATGGGGATGACGCCCTTTACTTTCCAAGCGTAAATTTCTTTCGGCGCGCCACTCCTTTTACGGTCAGTGTGCAAGCAACCATTCCTGAAGCCGTACAGGAAGGTTCGCTCTTTCATTTTAATAAGGCTGGTATTCTATATAACTACAAAGGCTGGGAGGTGTCTTTGCAGGACGGTTATTGGGATGTGCGGATGGCGCACACGTTTCCCTACAATTCTATTCAGCTAATCAGTGAAGAACCGGTCATGAAAGATTCATGGCAGACGGTCGTTCTTGCATACGATGGGTCGTCCAAGGCTTCTGGCTTAAAACTTTATGTGGATGGTGAGCCGGTCACCATGCGCGTCGAGCGCGATAATCTTTATAAGAACATCTTGTCCAACAAGCCAGGGGTTCAAAAAGAAATTGGACTCAAATTGGGAGCTCGTTGGCGCAGTAAGGGAGTTCCGGGTACGGTGGTGGATGAAGTTTATGTCTATGATCGACGCTTGTCCGATCTGGAGATAAAACATCTCTCCGGCGTGAAAACGGAAACCGAAAGCTTTGAATATTATCTGGGGCGTTACCACGATTCGTATCGGAGCGCTTTGACTGATCTTGCTCAGCTTCGTGGACAACAAAATGATTTAAACGAACACGTCCGTGAGGTCATGGTGATGGAGGAACTTCCGCAACCCGTTCAGGCATACGTG
>CALIMD010000279.1 GCA_938028645.1 uncultured Alphaproteobacteria bacterium | reverse complement strand
TTTATGCCAATAAGGCAATAAATAATACGGGTGGTCTTTTGATTTTTGACATGCCTGACATACCGGTTGCCAATGGTGAACGGATCATAGTCAGAAATAATGAAGTACGGATGAGTGACCTATTTTTTAATGTCGCCCCTAATGATGATAGAGTTGTTGCTTCAGCGCCCCGTGTAGGTTCAAAACTAATTTTTCGATTTCGAGACCTAGAGACCTTCATAAAAAAATCTAAACTATCATGGCAACCTCGATCAAATAGGGGCTCTCGCATTGTAACAAGAGCAAGTCGACAACTACATTCCGATATCATTTACGACTTATTAGAAAAAGAATTGAGCTCTCGTATCTTAAATTATGAAGTTGAAATTGAATTATTCAATTCAAAAAAACGAATTCTCGTACCAGATGGGGAACAAATCCAACCAACAATCACTGAGCTTCACTATGACGACAGGTCAAGGCTATTTAAAGCTAATTTACTGATCTTATCCAGAAACACCGAACAAACAAAGATAGGCCTTACAGGACGAACCCATCCATTAATCGCTATGCCAGTTTTAAACACTCACCTCAGTTCCGGTGATATCATCAAACCGTCTCACATAACTTGGAAAAACATTAGGGTGAAACGTACTAGTTATAACACCATTAGTTCAGTTAAAGAGCTCGTCGACAAAGTAGCTAGAAGACCACTAATAGCAGACAGAATAATTAGATTATCTGACGTAGAATCTCTAAAATTAGTAAATAAAGGGGATTTCGTCACGGTTCAATTGCGAAATGCTACCATGTCTCTTTCTACTAGGGGAATATCCATCGAATCCGGGTCGAAGAACGATATAATCCGGATCAAAAACCCGAGAAGCAAGAAGATTATCGAAGCAAAAGTCATTGCTCCAAATCTTACGATTATTCAAATGCCCCAAAATATAATTCCAAACTAAGTACAATACTCAACGGTGCATCAAGAAAAGGATTACCGAATAATGTTTAATATAATTAGAACCTATAACCCAAGAGTGGCTCTTGTCGTTGCGCTTTCTTTACCAATAATATCGTGCACAACGCTTGATCGGCTTGCAGAAGTTGGAACCTCACCCCAACTGACCAGCATAGCGAACCCCAATCACACGAAGGGTTACAAGCCTGTATCTATGCCAATGCCAATGCCAATGCGTGCAACTCGCCAACCCAATTCATTGTGGCAAGAAGGATCAAGAGCCTTTTTCAAGGACCAACGAGCTAGTGAGGTGGGGGACATTATCACAGTTGTCGTAGCAATAGAGGACGAAGCCCAGTTGGATAACAGGACACGCCAAGATAGAACAGCCTCGGAAGATTTTGGGATTGGGAATTTTTTTGGCCTTGAAAATCTATTTGGTTCTGTTCTTCCAGAACCTGTTGCCAATGCAACACTCTTAGATGTCGATGCGACAACAGCAAATGACGGCAGAGGTCGGATCGATAGAGAAGAGACAGTAAATCTGAGAATAGCCGCTGTGATAACTCAACGGTTACCAAACGGCAATCTTGTTCTTTTTGGCCGCCAGGAAATTAGAGTCAATTTTGAGATCAGGGAAGTTGTAGTAGGCGGGATAATACGGCCCGAAGACATAGCATCCGCAAACACTGTAAATTATGATCAAATGGCCGAAGCAAGAATCGCTTATGGCGGCAGGGGGCAGCTAAATGACCTTCAACAGATGCGCTATGGAGCAGAGGTTTTACAAATATTAATGCCTTTTTAACAAATTTCGCCGCAAATATCGGCAAAGATTTATTAAAACTATAATGTAGAGTAGTACCTTAAATCAGTCTTCTCGGTGTGTTCGCTCTTGTCGCTCATGCCGCTCCTGGGCTTCTAAGCTAAGCAAAGCGATGGGTCGCGCCATGAGACGTTTCAAACCGATTGGTTCATCTGTATCTTGGCAAAACCCGTAAGTACCATTCTCTATTCTCGATAAGGCTTCATCAATTTTTATTATCAACTTTCTCTCGCGATCTCTGGTTCGTAACTCAAGTTGATGATCTGTCTCGAGCGAAGCACGGTCCGCCATATCTGGTTGTTGCAGATTTCCAGAGTTGAGATTATTCAAAGTCTCGCCAGCCTCTTGGACGAGTTCAGAACGCCAGTTTAATAACATTTGGCGAAAGTATTCCATTTGCATCGGGTTCATGAATTCTTCATCCTCCGACGGTATATAATCAGGCGAAAGTGTCACACTCATAGAGAGGCTCCATAAACCATATTAAATCATCCAATTGATAAAAACTGGCGGATTATAGAAATGTAGAATGGTAACAGCAATAAAAAATTCGCTGTTCTTTGGTCTTTGCCTAAAGAACTTAGCGGATAGTATGGTTAAAATTAAGTTGTCATGTCTAATTTTGCCAATTCTATTTTGGCTCTCAACTCAATATCCTCTATTATTTCTAGCAGGTTAGCGTCAATTGAGTTTTCCCGAGCTACTATCAGTATTTTTGATAATTCCTCTAAGTTCGATTTAGGTATCTGTCCAATTAACAAACCCATCCGAATATCCTCAAGCTTGTCTAATATTAAGTTAGCCCTGTTCCTTGCGCCTCTTTCATCCGGATTATCGCCAGTTATCTCTTGTAAAGCGACGACAGCATCTACCGAGGATATCCGATTAGAAGATGCGACAGCGTCCATTTTTTGCTCGGAGATTAATAGACTATCAAAATCACTACTT
>CALIMD010000278.1 GCA_938028645.1 uncultured Alphaproteobacteria bacterium | reverse complement strand
ATGCACCTGTTTCAGGTGGTGAGCTGGGAGCAAAAGCGGCTTCATTAACAATAATGGTAGGCGGTTCTGAAGAAGATTTTTCTAGAGCATTGCCCATTTTTGAACTTATGGGAAGTAATATTACATTGGTTGGAGAAAACGGTGTTGGGCAAACCACAAAAGTTGCCAATCAAATAGTCGTTGCGCTTACTATTGAAGCTGTTGGAGAAGCATTATTATTTGCTTCAAAAGCAGGTGCGGATCCATCAAAAGTCAGACAGGCGCTAATGGGTGGTTTAGCCCAATCAAGAATTCTCGAAGTGCACGGTGAGCGTATGGTTAAACGAACGTTCGAGCCGGGGTTTCGCATAGAATTACATCAAAAAGATCTCAACTTAGCGCTTCAGGGCGCTAAGGCACTTGGCGTTAGTCTTCCAAATACTGCAACAACTCAGGAGTTATTTAATTCTTGTTCAGCAAATGGGGACGCGAAACTTGATCATTCTAGCTTAGTCACAGCCCTCGAAAGAATGTCTAACAGTACGATTAACTGACAACAGTTTATTCTGAAAATAGACGTTCTTCATTTTTGACGAACAACACCCATTGGCATTTCTGAAATACGCCGCATTTCCGGTGTTTGAAATAGTTCTGGATTATTGACATAGCTTAACATCATCTCTGTTGCATCAACACCCCAAAACACCTGATCATCTATTAGGAAGGTGGGAACACCGAACACTCCCGCTTTAATGGCTGTTTCAGTGTTGGCTCGCAGGGTATTTTTTACTTCTATATCGGACATTGCCGCCTCTGCATTGTCTATTCCGAGCGCCTCAGCGATAGCCAAAACACCGTCTGTTTCGTCTGGCTGTATCCCTTCTTCATAAATCACCTTGAACACCGAACGAATGTGCTCAATTTGACCACCAGCGGCTATACACAAACGGAGAGAAGCTAGGGGGTTGTATGGATGGCGTGGAGGCATTTTAAATGGAATGTTATTCTGATCGGCCTGCCATTTGAAGAATCTGTATACAAATTTTCTTTTAGGGGGTATTTCTGCGGGTCCCAACTGCCCCCAATGTTGCAGCAACCCGCCAAATAAAACCGGTATGGGATTAATTTCCAAATTTCCCTGCAAAATCTCAAATCTCGCAAACTGCAAATACGCAAATGGTGAGATGAAATCAAAATACCAATCCGCTTTTGTCAATTAAAACATCCTTCTCTATTGTAATGGCATTAAACAATCGGTGATTACTTATCTAAACTGCAATAGTCAATAAATCGAATTTTGGAGTCAATGTTACTTATCAATCTATATCCACCAAACACCTAGTGCCAGGGAGAATGAAGCTATGAGACCACTTGGAAGTGCGATGACAATTGCATGAATGATGAAAAAACAACCATAGGTATAAATGGCCTCGCTCACGTAATTCTGACAGTAAGTGATTTTGAAAAGGCTCGCGAATTCTACAGCAAACTTCTACCAAGGTTTGGAATGTCTCTTATCCATGATGGCTCAGATTTTTGCTATCATGTTGGTGGCAGAACAGCAATTGGTATTAGAAAGTGCGACCCGGAATATGCTAACGAGCGTTTCCAGCAATACCGCGTCGGTTTACATCACCTTTGCTTTCGAGCTCGAACCATGGAAGACGTGGACGAAACTGCCATATTAGTCTCAAAACTGGGCGCAAAGATCGTGCGCGGTCCCGAGGAACGCGATTGGGCTCCCGGTTATTACTATGTTTTATTTGAAGACCCTGACGGTATTCGTTTAGAGATAAATTTCATACCGGGGGAAGGACTGTTAAAAAAAGGAGAGTCTTTTGGTTCGAAAGATGATTACATTCGGATTGATGGCAAAGACAAGAACAACGATGGTTAGCAATCCGTCTCAATTTGGGACGCTTTCCAAACGATATAATTGGCCAAAGCATAAAAAAACAGAAAGATCAAAGTAAGTATACCGAACAACTTGGCCGCCTCCATTTCACCGGAGAACATTGCGTAGATTGCGGCAACGAAACACACTAAAAGTCCAATGACCATGCGATGAGGCTGCCTTACAAATTTTCTTTGTTTCCAACGAGCACAAGTTTCCGGGGATGGGAGCATATTTACCTTCTAAAAATAAACAGCGACACATAGTTACTCAAAATAGTATATTTGAAAAAAGCCTTCTAACCACTACACTTTAGCAAACAAAATATAAGGACGGAAAGTAATGGATCTTGAGAATAAAACGACTTTTATTAGTGGCGGTGGCAAGAATATAGGTCGCTCTATTGCACTTAATCTCGCTGGTTCCGGCTCAAATATCGTGTTGAATGGAGCCACCGACCTTGAAGCTTGTAATAAAACAGCCACTGACGTCGAGAAACTTGGAGTCAAGACCATGGTGTTGATGGGCAATGTTGGTTCTTCCGATGAGGTTCGGACTATGTCTGAAAAAGCTATTAATCACTTTGGTTCAATTGATATTGTTATCAATAACGCAGCGATACGTCCGTCCAAACCCTTTTTGGAAATGACGGATGCAGACTGGC
>CALIMD010000277.1 GCA_938028645.1 uncultured Alphaproteobacteria bacterium | reverse complement strand
CCTACCAACCATTTTAGCTGGCGTTCGCGTTTCAGTCGTTTTAGCCATGATAGGGGCAGTAGTTGGCGAGTTTCTTAGCGGACAGGAAGGGCTCGGAGCAACCATTATCGCCGCCCAAGGCATGATGGATTCCGCGCTAATGTTTGCGACTTTTATAATCATTACATTTATTGGGCTTATTTTTTATCAACTTGCGACAATAACAGAACGTTGTCTTTTACGACGTCACAACAGCGGAGGTTTCAATGCGAACCCTTAAAGTAAATTTAATTTTAAAAACGTTAAGCATAGCGTTTTTAATCACAGCTTTTTCAGCAAATTCAGACTTGCAAGCGTTGGACAAGTTCTCCGTAGCAGGTTGGAGCAAACCTATTAGTGAAATCACTAATCTCTTATCCGAACCTGACAAAGGTTTTTTTAAAGCTAAAGGTATTGATTTGGGTTACGTACCCGGAACCGGCGGAGGTTCTGCCATAACAAATATGTTATCGGGAGCAGCTGATATAGCATTCACTGACCCAGCTTCTTTTTATCAGGCGCTCGATAGGGGTGAAAAATTGATCGCTATTTATAACATTTATCCACAAAATGTTTTTAATATTGTTTCTCCTAAATCGCACAACATCACAAAACCGTTGGATCTAAAAGGTAAAACAATTGGAGTTTACAGTTTGTCCAGTGGCACAAGACAGAACCTACAAGTTTTGTTGCATCAAGTTGGACTATCCGAAAAAGATGTGACCATACAAGTCACTGGACTTTTAAATTTCGCTCCAGTTATGCAGGGTCAAGTAGATGCGACCGCGGCAACTGACACAGGCCTTTATGTAGGCAAATTAAAAGGACTTAAAGATGTAAACGTGATCGAGGTAAAAAATTATCTTAATATTCCAAGTGATATGTTCGTTGTCACAGAAAAAATGTACAATGAGAAAAAGGATTTATTGCGACGTTTTCTCTCCGCTTACAAAGATTGCACCCAATGGATGATAGATAATCCAAAGGAAGCAGCTAAAATTGCTAAAAAACGATCAATAAATGGTCGGAATGAATCTGTGAACTTAGAAATAATTAAAATCCGTAATATTTCTTCCGTTTCAAAAACAACGGAAAAGCGAGGTTTGGGGCATTTTGATCTGGGCTTACTTCAAAAAGGAGCAAAAACGTTTCAAGAATTAGGCCTAATAAACAAAGACATTGATATTACAAAGGTAGTGAAATCGGATTTAATACCAAAATAAAGGGAAACCCACGATGGATTTTCGCGGCAAAGTAGCACTCGTCACTGGATCAAGTCGAGGAATTGGAGCAGCGATTGCCAAAGCTTTCGCGACCGAGGGTGCGGCGGTCGCAATTAACTATAAAACAGATTCATCTGCGGCAGCACATGTCGTTAATGACTGCGAAAAGCTGGGTGGGGCTGGGTTAAGTTTTAAAGCAGACGTGACGAATCCGTCTGAATGCGAAAATCTGGTTGGCAGGGTACAATCAGAATTTGGGAAAATAGATATACTTGTAAATAATGCTTTTCGTCCTTATCACTTTTCCCCAGAAAAACGAAAAATGTTTTGGGATCTGAAATGGGAGCACTACCAATCTCAAATAGAAGGCTCGTTGCTATCAACTCATAGTTTATGCAAGGCAGTCCTGCCACTAATGCAGAAAAAAGCTATTGGCACAATCATCAATATAACAAGTGACTTAATTGCTAGACCGTCTATTCCCTATCATGAATACACCACTGCAAAATCTGCACTGACCGGGTTCAGTAGAAATTTAGCGGCGGAATTAGGCCCATTTGGGATTAGGGTCAATTGCGTAGCGTCTGGTTTAGTTTATCCGACAGACTCAAGTGCAGATACAAAGGAAAATTTAAAGGAAGCTATAATCAGCCAAACACCACTGCGGCGGATAGCCAAACCAGAGGATATAGCTGGCGTTGTATTATTTCTAGCGTCGGATTGGAGTAAGTTTATAACAGGACAAACTATTTACGTAGATGGTGGTTTAGTAATGAAATGATTTTAAAACGTTTTTTGTCTAGTTTTCAATAAAATCATCCTAATACCGTCCAAACAAGTCGCAAAAAGATAAGACAGACTCGCATTAACGCCTCAAAAGGATACACGTTATTTAAAGTGTTTTGAGGTTGTTATGGCGGCATTCACATCTACCCCTTTGGGACTCTCGTCACGCGTAAGAAGCACCCCATTTACGAGGCGCGTTGAACAGTCCGGTGTTTCTGGTTACACGGTGTATAACCATATGCTTTTGCCTACAGTTTTTGAATCTATGGAAGCCGACTATCATCATCTAAAAAAAGCCGTTCAGGTTTGGGATGTGTCATGCGAACGTCAAATCGAAATAACTGGTCCCGACTCAAGTTGGTTAGTACAAATGCTCACACCGAGGGATTTGTCAAAACTGGAAATAGGTAAATGCTTTTATGTACCGATGGTAGATGAAAATGGCGGAATGCTCAATGATCCAGTATTACTTAAACTAGCCGAAGATAAATATTGGTTTTCTATTTCTGACTCCGATTTAATTTATTGGATAAAAGGACTTGCTTGGGGTTTAAATTTAAAAGCAAAGGTTACGGAACCTGATGTCTCGCCCCTCGCGGTTCAAGGTCCAAGATCTGATGATTTGATGGCCAAGATTGTTGGCGACAATATTCGGGACCTTGGTTTTTTTCGGTTCAAAAAATTTAATTTCAATTCCCATGAGTTAATCATTGCTCGTTCAGGTTACTCCAAGCAAGGGGGCTTTGAGATTTATGTGGATGACTTCAGCAAGGGAGAAGAGATATGGGATACCCTTTTCGAAGCAGGTCAAGATTTAGATGTTAGGGCAGGATGCCCAAATTTGATTGAAAGAATTGAGAGCGGCCTGCTCTCTTTTGGAAGCGATATGACAAACGAGAACACTCCACATGAAAGTGGGCTATCTAAGTTCTGTGACACGCGCAATGCTATCAAATGCGTAGGCAGAGACGCGTTGCTCAAAGAGATAGAAAATGGTCCGTGGCGACAAATACGTTCTCTATCAATATCCGGGCCTGCTGTGCCTCCATGCCGAACTATATGGGAAGCGCGAAAGGATAATGTTGTTATTGGCCGTGTTAGTTCTGCTGCTTGGTCGCCTGATTTCCAAACTAATGTGGCATTAGGGATGATACACAGAGAACATTGGCATCCCAACACCTCTCTAATCATAGAGACACCTGATGGACCAAGAGAGGCACGTATAATGACAGAGCCATTTGTCCGCTGACTGCCATTGTTAGTTTGAGATTTAAAGTATAGCCTTAGATAGCAGAGACGTGGGAAACCCATGTTTTTATTTTGTGATCCAAATGCAGAGGCCACCCGTAATGATAAGCAAACAACGGAGACTAGCGACATGTATTCTTGGTATTCAGTAGTAATGAATTCGAACAAAAACCCGCTCAATAAATTGCCGCCAGCACAGCGGTTCCAGATCATGGTGTTTTTAAGTTTGATGTGGACCACAATATTTACGACCAGTGCGAGCCTTTGGCTGTGGTATGGGGAGTTGCTTACCGGGCACTTGCTTGTTGCCTTGGGTATTGCGTTGACAGGCTCCACGTTTCAGCTGGCTGACAATAAACAGGTTCATGAGGAAATAAGGTCTACTGACTTTTCGTCCACATAATGTTGTTCGAAGTGGCTGGTCGGTCGGGAGTGAACATTTCACATATCTTTAGACAAACATAGAATGAGTACTCTAGGTGCGTCACCTTCCTCTTTAACGGTTGTCATTGGCGAGACCGGTTCAATCGGGTCGGCCTGTGCCGAAGAATTTAAGTCCCGCCAACCCGATACTGAGATAATGTTGTTAGGGCGAGGATCAGAGTCAAAGTTAGACTTGTTGTCGGAGGACAGTATATCAAAGGCAGCCGCTAAAGTGGCAGCCAGAAAACTGCCTGTGGCTGTTATAATTGTGGCGACCGGCATTTTGCATAATGAATTGATCCGACCAGAAAAAACTTGGAGGCAAGTCAATCAAGACGCGCTCGAACTCCTGTTTCGGGTGAATGCGATCGGTCCAATGTTGGTTATGAAGCATTTTTTACCTCTGCTTCCCAAGCTTGAAAAATCGGTTTTTGCTTGTTTATCGGCTCGCGTAGGAAGCATCGCCGATAACGGATTGGGGGGTTGGTACGGTTACCGAGCTTCCAAAGCTGCCTTGAACCAGTTTGTGAAAACAGCGTCTATTGAATTATCGAGAACTCGGCCTGAGGCGATTTGCATGGCAATTCACCCCGGAACAGTTGCTACTCGTTTGTCAGATCCATTCACAAAGAAGGGATTGAATGTACTGACGCCAAGAGACTGTGCTAAAAGGCTCTACAAACTTCTTAATGCAGCTGACATACGGGACAACGGTGGGTTTTTCGATTATGAGAAAAGAAGGATACCATGGTAGATAAAATAGCGGATGGCTCAACTCAGACCTCTCAAACTTTAACAGTATTTTTCGACGGCAGTTGTCCTATCTGTTCCAAAGAGATTGATTTCTATAAAATGCGAGCGGGAGCCGATGAAGTGTCCTGGATTGATGTTAGTGATGAAAAAATCCCTATTCCCATACAAACCAGATCTCGTGATGAGCTTATGGCTCGGTTCCACGTACTGAGTTCAAACGGGAAATTAGTGTCTGGAGGAGCTGCTTTTGCCGAACTTTGGGCATCATTACCTTCATTCAAGATATTGGGGAAATTTTTCAAATTGCCAATTCTGCGTTTTTTAATAGACTTTGGTTATGACGTTTTTCTAACCCTTCGTCCGAAGTTTCAAAACTTTTTTCACACGAAAACTAAATGATTGAACACCAGCCAATTCAGAACACACCAAAACGGGTGGCTCGTTG
>CALIMD010000276.1 GCA_938028645.1 uncultured Alphaproteobacteria bacterium | reverse complement strand
TTTAAGCCAGTGGTGATTACATCTGCCATCTTACCAAATCGGTGTTGAATATTTTTTGCAATTTCATCGTGTCTGCCAATTGCACAAAATAATTCCAGCAAGTCGTCTGGAATCTGTGCAGCCAGTTTATCCCATTCCCCGGATTTAGTCATAGCATTTAACTTTCTACCAAGGTCGCCATAACCGTGGGTCTCTAATACAGGCCAATAAGCTGGAGTTGAGCCATAAAACCCAACCCGATATCTAACGGTTTCAGTCGCTTTTTCGACAGCCTCATTGTCAGATCCGGTGGCGATAAAACCACCACCAGAAACCTCAAAGTTTCTGCGTAGTTTCCCGGCAGCTTTCAGACCTGACTCTATCCGCGGGTTTATAGTTTCTTGAAAATACTTGGTTGTACAAAATCCGTGAAGTCGTATCCCATCCGCTACTTCAGCCGCGGTTTTAATCATCACTGGGCCAACGGCTGCCAGCGTTACTGGTGGTAAATGAATTCCAGAACTTTCTGGAACAAACTCGGGCGTCATCAAGGTAAATCGATAATGTTCTCCCTCAAAAGATAGTTTTTCATTATATTTCCAGCAACGCCAAATGGCCTTAAGCGCCTGTATATATTCACGCATACGTGGTCCCGGAGGTGACCATGGAACACTGAATCGCTTCTCGTTATGAGCACGTATCTGAGTTCCAAGGCCCAAGGTAAAACGCCCAGAAGTTGCCTCGTTAAGGTCCCAGGCTATGTTAGCAATAGCCATAGGGCTTCGTAAGAATGAAATGGCAATGCCGGTAGCTAATGTGACGGCCTCAGTTGAGGTGGCCGCAACAGCTAATGGAAGGAATGGATCATGCTTCAATTCTGTCATTAACAGACCATTATACCCCATGTTTTCTAGTTGGGGTGCGACCTTGTTTACGTCTGTTAACTTTGTATTGGTTATGTTTCGGTATACATGCATTTTTTTATTCTCAGTTTGCCTTTATCATTGAGGACAGTTTTATTTTTTTGGTGTTATGGCACCTAGACTTTCCAACTCTGTGATTTCTATGTTGGAAAAACCAAGTTCATTTAAAACTGCATTGGTGCTAGCTCCGAGTTTTTCTGAATGATGATATAAACCACCCGGCGTTTTTGAGAATGCGGCCGGGACCTTAATATGTTTAATACGGCCCTCTGTGGGGTGCTCTATCTCGGGAAACATGTCTACGGCTTTTAGATGCGGACATTCGAACAGGTCTTCTGGACTATTCATGGGGCCGGCTGGTATATCTGCATCGGACAAAGCAATGATCCAATCGTTGGTAGAACGGCTCTTCATGTTGTCTGAGACGATTTCATACAGAGCATCAATATTTTTGGTGCGTTCTGTTTGATTAGAAAATCTGGGATCTTTAATCAGGTCTGCTCGTCCCGTGAGTGTTAAAAAATTTACCCAATGTTTTTGTGTATAAGGCACCACACAAATAAAACCATCTTTAGTTTCATATGGCTTTCGATGAGCAGTGAGCATTCTTGTATATCCGGCAGGGCCAGTTGGAGGAACAAATGTTTGCCCTTGCATATGTTCACTAACTACAAAGGCGGCAAAAGATTCGTACATTGGAACATGAAGCTTTTGTCCTTCCCCAGTGCGTTCTCTGTGGAACAATGCCATTGATATATAATTAGATAAGAATAAGCCGGTAGTTTTGTCGGCCATTACGCTTGGGACGTATCGAGGTGTCCCAGTGACTTTTCCAAATAAGCTTGCTATCCCTGAAGCGCCTTGGATCAAATCATCATAGGCTGGTTTATCCGCGAAGGGGCCGGTTTCACCAAATCCCGTAGCAGACGCATAAATAATGCTAGGATTGAGCTTAGCTAATGTTTCATAGTCGATCGCTAGACGCTTTGCTGCCTTTGGCCTAATATTATGAACAAAGACATCTGCGGTTTGAATTAACTTTTCGAAAACTTTTCGTACCTTTTTCACTTTAAGGTCCAGAATGATGCTTCGTTTATTACGGCCTTTTATAAGCTGTCCTGTAGACATACCCGGAGATCGCGACTCTCCTGTCCATCGATTTACATCGCCTTCTGGGGTTTCAATTTTTATTATTTCAGCTCCCATCTCCCCTAATATTTGAGTGCAAAAGGGCCCAAGCATTACAGTTGTCAAGTCGACGACCCGAACACCTTGAAGAGGCCCTTTTGGTGTATTTGTCATTATGGAAGTTTCCTTGATGATTCATTCATGTACCAGTAATTTATACAGGCAGGTGGCTTGGTTGTTGACTAATTATTGATGCTTTTGAAACTTACAGGCCACAGATCAGTATCGCGATACTAAAGGCAAGACAAATCTAATATGCATTAGAAAATTTAATGGAGATTTTTATGCAAAGTGATCAGGAATTTATAAATTCAGTAGAGGCGCTCAGTAATTATGTCGGTAGTAAAAGTGTGGTTGAAGATGAGATAGGAATGTCAATGGTTCGCCGCATAGCCGGGATGCTGGATGAGGATCCGAATAAAATAAAGAAAGGTGATCTATTGCCACCACATTGGTTTGGTATGTTTTTTCCTAATATCACACGTCAATCAGATATAGGACCTGATGGCCACCCTAATCCAGGTGTTGTTCTACCGCCAATCCCCTTACCACGTCGCATGGGAGCGGGAAGACGAGTAGAAATAATGGGAACTTTAAAGGCGGGGGTTCCTGCCACCAGAACTACTGAGGTTGTTGCGATAACTCCAAAGATAGCTCGCACAGGACGTATTGCTATTTTGACACTGCGTGATGTAATTGAAACAGAAGGACAGGTGATTGCCACTGATGAAACAGATGCAATTTATAGAGAAATGCCAGCCCCCGGTGAGAAAAGCAAGGTGACCTCGCCTGTTCCAGCCCCCACTGATGCAGATTGGTCTGATACTATCACTCTAACTGAAGCTCTTGTTTTTAGATATTCTGCGGTCACATGGAATGCACATAGAATTCACTATGACGCTGATTATTCAAGGGATGAGGAGGGATATCCCGCGACCGTACAAAATGGAGGTTTAACGATGACACTGCTTTCTGGCGCTGCGTTAAAGCGGACCTCAAACAAATTGTTGAACTTTAATGTGCGGCTCACGCGTCCTATTCATGTAGGAGATACGGTGAATTTTTGTGGGTCGAAACTTATCAGTGGGTCAATGAAGTGTTGGGTTTCTGATAAAGATGGTGCCCAGTGTGGATTGATGGAGTTAGGTTTTGAAGAATGACAATGGGTCCCTTAGACGGAGTTCGCGTAATTGATCAAACAACCGTTGTGGTTGGACCAATTTGTGCACGAACGCTTGGGGATTATGGTGCCGATGTAATAAAAGTAGAATCCCCTTCTGGGGATCTTCTTCGAACTATGGCACAGGGTAGTCGCAATGTGGGGATGTCTGGAAAATTTTTAAATTTTAACAGAAACAAGCGGTCTATTTGTCTTGATATCAAAAAAACTGATGGGTTAAAGGCCCTAAAGAAGTTAATTCAGAGTGCAGATGTGTTTGTCACTAACGTTAGACCTCAAGGTTTAACGAGAGCCGGATTAGACTATGAGGCTCTATCTGCGGAT
>CALIMD010000275.1 GCA_938028645.1 uncultured Alphaproteobacteria bacterium | reverse complement strand
CTATATGAACCCAAAGAGGAGGCTAATTCAGGAAATGGCCATGCTACAATGATTCCAAATGCCCCGCCCAACATAGCTCCCATGAATAAAGAGGGACTGAAAACTCCACCAACAAATCCTGAACCCAGGCAAATAACTGTAGCAACAAGCTTCATTATTAAAAGAGTTATTAGAGCAGAAAACTGATAATCTTCATTTAAGGCCTTATTGGTGGCCTCATAGCCTACACCCAATATTTCTGGAAACCATATTGCAAAAACCCCTATTACTAATCCACCAGTAGCAGGCATTAACCATATCGGCACCTTAAAAAAACGAAAAAACCTCTGTGTAAGCGGAACTGAACGAATAAGTACAATCGCTGTAAGCGCGCAAACGACACCCAAAATAACAAACGCGGGCAATTCAAAAAATGATTCTATTTCGTGACCCGAGATTGTAAATGCAGGAAAGTCACCAAAATATACACGAGAAACAACTGTTCCAATTATCGCAGCTACCGCGACCGGGGCAAAAGCTGTTAGGGCATAGTGACCAATAATAACTTCGTGAGCAAAAAACACTCCCGCAAACGGTGCATTAAAGGATGCTGCTATCGCAGACGCCGCCCCAGCACCTAACAAGATGCGGCATTGGTTCCTATCAAGTTTCAATCTCTTGCCCACATAACTCGCTAAAGTCGCCCCTAACTGAACTGCAGGCCCCTCTCGGCCGACGGATGCACCACAACCTATCGACAAGGCGCTTGCAAATGCCGAGACCAAACCGTCTTGCATATTCATTTTACCCCCACCAATAGCACTTGCTTCGATAACCTCGGCAACGCCATTGGCTCTGCCTTTTTTTGTAAAATATTTAATTACAAAACCTACAATCAGTCCGCCCACTATAGGAGGTACAGCAACCTGCCAAATCGAAAAATTGTCCCCCATAACACTGTAAATTTGTTGAGTTGATAAAGAGAATAAATATTGGAAAAAAGATATGGAGTCGCGAAAAATTACAGATGCAAAAGCGACGACTGCTCCAACCCCCAGAGATATTAGTGAAAGGTAGATATTCTGATCGTGCACCGTACGGGAGAGGCGTCGTTTAATCTTCAACACCAAATGTTTGTTCATTGTATCGCATCTTTTCCATACTAAACAGCACTCGGAGCAGCATCTTTAAGCTCCAGGCAATACCATATCGCTATAGATTACCAAATAATATCACGAGTTACTGCTTTTAGGAATGATACATGAAAGAAACATCTTTGAAATCGAATTATCTTTCTACTTTATCATTACAACCTATTTTCTAAATAACTGGATGATTAATCAAAATTGATATATTTGGACGCGTATGATAACCAACTTCGACCAATTACTGAGATTCATCGGCCGCCACGGAACGCTTATTATGCCCGTAGGAGTCATAATAGGTTTATTATATCCAAGCCTCACCCAACTCACCCGACCAATCGCTGAATCAGTTGTTATTGCGATGCTGGTTGTTTCAGTTTACCGACTGAACCCCAAACATATCCAGGAAAAGCTGCATGACTTTAAAATAATAGGAGCAGGTATTCTTTGGCTTTTATTAATAATGCCTGCTTTTACTTTTTGTATCGGTTACCTTATTGGCATTCCACCTGGTTTATTAGCAGTTGTTGTCGCTTGGAGTGCATGTCCGCCATTAGTTTCCATGCCAGGCCTTGCTATTTTAATCGGGCTTGACGGGGCGGCAGCATTATTAATTATGATCGGCGGGACGCTGCTTTTCACGATAACTCTTCCACTGGTTCTTTCGTTGCTAATCGGTCCTAATCTTGGGTTAAACCCCACCTCTATGGCACTAGAATTAATCTGTATCGTGTTTATATCATTTTTTCTTGCGCAAGGCTTGCGCTGGTTGGTTGGGGCGGAACACGCAACAAAAAGCGAAGGATCTGCCGACGGCATAATTGTTATTCTGATGGCATTATTTGCTGTAACAATAATGGGTGGGTTTCACGATGCTTTAGAAAATAATCCAGAAAAATTACCTCTTTTTATAAGCGTTGCGATAGTTATCAGTGCTGCATCACAAATACTGAATGCATTAATATTCCATAGGCTTAAAAGGAAAACAGGAGGCGCACTAGCTCTAGCAAGCGGCAGTCGTAATCTAGCTCTATTAATTCCTATAGTAAGTGGTCCTTTTGGTGAAGCCCTATGGCTGTTCATAGCAGTGATACAAATTCCCATTTATTTTCTTCCCATAATATCAAAACCCTTGTACCAAAGGTTTTACATTAAAAACTCTAGAGGTCTTTGATCCCTATTAGATGCATGTATCTCTAGCCATAGGTAATAAAAATATGGTAGAAATTAAAAGTGAGGTTTAGGTGTTGTCCATGCTATTTCTCTCTATTTTTTAGAACCTTAGAATATTTATGTACGGCGATCCTAGGAACGACTTTTTAAATGATCATTGGATAATCAATTGCGTAATCTTTGCGTATCTATAAATTTAGGCGTGGCAAGGCGACTATCTCTCCTTCTTATACCAATTTGTCTTGGTTTATCGAGTTGTAATAATACAGTCCATTTATCAAATAATGATCCGTTTGAGCCCCTAAATCGAACTATATTCAAGTTCAATGATGCTCTGGATCAGGGCATCCTAAGGCCCACTGCCGTAGCTTACAAAAACAGCGTTCCTGATCCGATTCGTTCCGGCGTAAGTAACGTATTGAAGTGGCTGCAAGGCCCCACAATAATTACAAACGATATAATGCAGGGGGATTTAAAACAGGCACAAAATGACTCGATGCGTTTCTTTATGAATACAACATCTTTCGGACTCATCGACGCCGCAGCCGATTTTGATATGAAATATAGAAAAGAGGATTTTGGGCAAACCCTGGGCCTTTATGGAATACCAGCTGGCCCCTATATCATGTTACCTTTTTTGGGACCATCGAGTGTACGTGACGCTGTAGGACGAATTGTTGACCATTTCTTGAACCCTTTTTCCCATATTGGTTCTCTCAACGCCAGATTACCTTACACTGCCTCTAAGAATATAATGTCCGCGGTAAATTTTAGAGCTGAAAACTTTGATCAGATTGATGACCTTAGATCAAGCTCTTTGGATGCTTATGCAAAAGTAAGAACAATTTATCGTCAGCAGAGGCAGGCTGCTATAAATAATGGACGCGTTCCAATTAATTTGTCAGGAAAAGGGTCCAGCGAGTTATTTGATGATCACCTAACATTTACCCAAGAAAAAAAACTAGCCGATTTAGCGGCTCCCACTTCGAAAAAAAATAATAAGTCTAAGTGATGCACAGCCGATTGAAAATATTGGTTTTCTTTGCCATCTTCTGGTTACCATTACCGGCTTATAGTGATAATCAATCTGGAGTTCGCGCCGAGCGCTTTATAGATATTTTAAGTTCAGAAGCATTGAAACTAGCTACCAATACATCACTGTCATCATCAGATAGAAGACGTGAAATAGCTAAATTATTGAATCAAGGGTTCGACATGCCCTGGATAGCCCGTTTTGTTCTAGGTAGAAATTGGAGATTGGCTAACCCTAAACAAAGAAAGGAATATTTAAGTTTATTCCAAGCTATAATTGCGCATACCTATTCAAGACAGTTTAAAGATTACTCAGGGCAGAAAATAAGCGTTGTCGGACACAAAATTGGCAAACGCAAATACATTTTTGTACTTTCTAGAATTTATGACCCTAATCAGTCCAATATCAATATCAGTGTAAATTGGAGGCTTGTCCCAGAAGGGGACTCTTTCAAGATTGTTGATGTCGTTATCGAAGGTGTGAGCATGGGTGTTACACAACGCAATGAATACGCTTCTGTTCTTCAAAGAAATGGCAATAGCATCTCTGCCCTAATTAAGGCTATGCGACAAAGTTTAGCAAAGCTCGAAAAACGAGGGTAGCCCTGTAGCTAGGCTCTAACGATAGGTTTATACTTAATGCGTTTGGGTTGATCTGCCTCCACCCCAAAACGCCTTCGTCTATCTTCTTCGTAAGCTTGGTAATTGCCTTCAAACCATTCAACTTGGCTCTCACCCTCGAATGCCAAAATATGTGTGGCTATTTTATCTAAAAACCATCTATCATGACTGATTACCACAGCGCACCCGGCAAAATCTAACAATGCCTCTTCTAGTGCACGTAATGTATCTACATCCAAATCATTGGTGGGCTCGTCCAGCAAAATAAGATTAGCGCCCGATTTTAGCATCTTCGCAAGATGAACACGGTTTCTTTCCCCACCAGAAAGCTGTCCTACTACTTTTTGTTGATCCGGTCCACGAAAGTTAAATAGGCCGCAATAAGCGCGACTTTGCATCTTTCTTTTACCTAACTCGATTTCATCCAAACCGTCAGATATTTCTTCCCAGACAGTAGCTTTCGGATTCAGGTTATCTCGCGACTGGTCGACATAGCCCAACTTTACCGTATCCCCCACCTTGATTGATCCGTTATCTGGTTCTTCTTGCCCCGTAATCATTCTGAACAACGTCGTCTTACCTGCGCCATTTGGACCAATTATCCCAACTATGCCGCCTGCCGGTAACCTAAAAGATAGTTCGTCAATTAAAAGCTGATCCGAAAAACCTTTAACGAGCTTGTCAGTTTCAATAACTAAATCTCCTAACCTAGGACCGGCTGGTATCATTATTTTAGTATTATCGATGGCTTTCTCTTGACCTTGGGCCAAAAGTTCCTCATACGCCGTCAATCGAGCTTTACTTTTGGCCTGTCGCCCCCTCGGGGAAGCCCTAACCCACTCTAATTCTTCAGCTAAGGATCGCATACGAGAGGCGTCCTGACGGCCTTCTTGCTCCATTCGCTTTTGTTTTTGTTCCAACCAGCCCGAATAGTTTCCTTCGTAGGGTATTCCCTGCCCTCTATCAAGCTCAAGTATCCAACCAGCAACTTCATCCAAAAAATACCTGTCATGAGTAACTGTGACTACAGTACCAGCAAAATCATGAAGAAATCTTTGCAACCAACTAACAGATTCTGCATCTAAATGATTTGTTGGTTCATCAAGCAGCAACATATCTGGGGAAGAGAGTAACAACCGGCATAATGCAACCCTACGCTTTTCGCCGCCCGACAGAGGACCCACGTCCGCATCACTTGGAGGAAGACGAAGAGCATCCATGGCTATTTCAATATGACGATCGAGATCCCATGCATTAGCGTTATCTATTTTTTCTTGAAGTTCAGACTGTTCCGCTAGCAAATTATTCATTTCTTCATCAGTCATCTCTTCCGCAAATTTTGCGCTCACTTCATTGAACCTGTCGAGTATCGCCTTAGTTTCTCCCATTCCTTCCATTACTGTTTCATAAACAGTTTTCCCCGCTTCAAGCTGGGGCTCTTGGGTTAGATAACCCACTTTTACATTATCTGCCGCCCAAGCTTCACCAGTAAATTGCTTGTCAACTCCTGCCATGATATTCAGTAAGGTGGATTTACCCGCTCCATTTGAGCCAAGAACTCCTATTTTTGCTCCCGGCAAGAATGAAAGATGAATATTTTTTAAAATTTCACGACCACCTGTAAAGGTTTTCGATAACCCTTTCATAACATAAATGTATTGGTAGGCAGCCATTACACATTCTCCAAGTAATTCTTATTCCGTATCTTGATATCTGATATACTTTGTATGCTTTTAAACTGTAATTAATAAACGCGCAATCGTGGGAAAATTAAAAAACAGGAAGATCAATATGTTCCCTGAAACTAAAATTCGAGCCGTGGTCGCATCGCCCGGAAACACGCGTGTGGTTAGCATAAGGGATATAGCGTTACGAAGCGCTCGTACGCGTTAAAGCCTTTTCAATGAATAGAGGTGAGTTAAATCGAGCAAAAAATACCACTGACAATAAAATGCAAATTGGGTGGGATATAGCAGGGGTAGTTGAGATGGTGGCGGTCGATGGATCAGATCCCGCTATTGGCACCCGAGTGGTTGGGTTTTCAACAGAGATGGAAGGTTGGGCTGAATTAGTCTCAATACCAACGAAATATCTTGCTCCTATCCCCAAAAACATTACCGACGCAGAAGCGGCAACGCTACCCGATGCAGGACTGACAGCGCCTCACTCCATCGATGCAGCCTCCGGTTTAATTGGAAGGAGATCTCTAATAACTGGCGCAACGGGTGGGGTAGGTATGTTTGCGACCCAGTTAGCAATAATTGGAGGCGCAACAGTTTTTGCACAAATTTGGAATAAAGAGCAGATACCATTTCTAGAGTCGCTGGGACCTTGCACCCCAATTTTAAGTGCAAATGGGGAGGACTGGGGACCATACCGACTGGTTGTAGACGGCGTTAGTGGGGTTATCCTTGAAAGCGGGATAAGATCGCTTTCATCAGGTGGAATTTGTGTTTGTTATGGCATCACATCCGCTCCTAAAATATCTGTTGATGTAAAACCATTTATTTTTTCTGGCGAGGCTAAAATAATGGGTTTTTATTTATATTCCCAAGCAGAAAAAAGTCCTCCAAGCGAAGGTTTAAGCAGGCTATTGAAGTTAGTATCTGAGCAAAAACTAACCTGTATGATCGAAAGGGAAGCATCGTGGAACGACGTTGGTATTGTAGCGGAAGAATTTCTCAATAGAACATTCAATGGGAAGGCAGTGCTGCACATCGAATGAAGATTACACCCTTTCAAAAATCTTCACACAGGATTAAAAATCAGACCATCAAGTTTCCTTCGCTTTGATACGGTCTCTAATCGATAATATCCGTTCAGCTCTTGCTACTACTGGTACATCGATCATTTTTCCCTCAAAAGCCACCGCACCATCACCAGCAGCCATCGCTGCGTCATAGGCGGCTACCATCCTTTCAGACCGATCTATTTCTTCGTCGGTTGGGGTGAATGCCTCATTTAGTATGGGGACCTGCTTCGGATGGATACACGCACCTCCATCGAATCCTAGTTTCCGCGCTACTAAGGCATTTGATTTAAATAATTCCAAATCAGTGAACTCAGCTATTGATCCTGGGTAACCAATTGGCAGTATCCCGGCTTCTCTGGCCGCCACTTGAACAGTTTGATAATAACTCAACAAAGACATCCCCTCTGGCTCAACCATGCCCATTTCGGCTGAAAAATCTTCCTGCCCTAATGCTATCGCAGATAATCTCTCAGACGAATGTGCTATGTCACGCACATTTGAGTACCCTCGGGGCGTCTCTATTAATGCCATCAGCTTAATATGCCCCCGTTGCATATCCCTCTCATCTTCTAGCTCTGTAATAATTTCTGCCAAAAACCCGATATGATCGGCGGACTCCACTTTGGGCAAAACCAGCCCATGGACTTCAGGCCATACCGAGGCCTCCAAATCGTCCACAGCCATTCGCAATGGACGGTTAATTCTAACCAAGACATCTGCACCACTTCTCGCAACCGTTTTTGCGGCGCTTCGAACAAGGGTCCTTGCTCTTGATTTTTCAGCGAGAGCGACCGCATCCTCTAAGTCAATTTTTATGGCGTCTGCGCCTCTTTCATGCGCTTTCTCGATAAACTTTTCGCTGGTAGCAGGAACGTAGAGCATTGAACGCCAGACGGGAGGGCCAGCTTTTTCAATCTTCATTATATAACTCCATCCTCTTTTAATTTTGTCAATTCTGAATTAGGTAGACCTAGTTCCCCATAGATTGAAGTGTTGTGCTCTCCAATTTCGGGGGCTTCATTCCTCATTCGCGCAGGGGTTCCTGACATTCTTGGAACCGTTGCATGCATGGGAATTCTGCCACTTTTAGTATGCTTATCTGGTAACTCTACGATAGAACCTCTTTGCTGAACATAATAGCTTTCCATTAATTGAGCTACATCAGCGACGGCCCCAACTGTTACATCAGCTTCCTCAAATATCGTCAAACACTCCTCCTGTGTTTTAGCCATCATGAAGTCACCTACGATCGGATCTAAGAGATGGTTATTTTGCACACGGTCGGTGTTTGTTTTAAAGTTTGGGTTATCTATTAAGTCTGCTCTTCCTATCGTTCTCATCAATCTCTCAAACATTGCCTGCATAGATGCAGATAATGCAACAAACTTTCCATCTTTACATTGGTAGACATTTCTGGGAGCTGTTGTATTTGATAAGCTACCGGTGCGTAATGGAATTTCCTTCGATATTGAATATATCGCAGCCATGGGACCTAATATTGATAATATTGGTTCAAAAAGGGATAAATCTATGACCTGCCCTTCTCCGTTTTTTTGTTCTACTTCTCTTATAGCCACCATGATAGAAAAAGCACCATAAAGTCCGGCAATCATATCAGCCATTGCGAGAGGCGGTAACACCGGCGGACGATCTTCAAAGCCATTCATCGCAGCAAAACCAGACATTGCTTCAACTAGGCTTCCAAATCCTGGTTTATGGCTCCATGGGCCTGTTTGACCCCAACCAGAAATTCTAACTACAGTGAGTTTAGGATTTTTGTCTTGCAGTAAATCAGGACCAAGTCCCCATTTCTCTAATGTTCCTGGCTTAAAGTTTTCCACGAGCACATCAAATTTTTCAACAAGCTTTAAAAGTATTTCACGGCCTTTTGTTTTCCGAAGATCTAAGCTGATACTTTTTTTGTTTCGACAATACACCTTCCAATGTGTACTCACTCCATCTGTCGTCCAATTTCTAAGATCGTCACCTGATCCTGGTTTCTCAATTTTAACTACTTCTGCCCCATAATCTGCCAATACATGCGTTACCATATTGCCAGATACTAATCGAGATAAATCAAGTACCCGGATACCTTCTAATGG
>CALIMD010000274.1 GCA_938028645.1 uncultured Alphaproteobacteria bacterium | reverse complement strand
TGATGTAAGCCTTTTATCATTTTTCCTCCTCGCTTCTTCAAGCTGTTACTGACTGAATGACACAGAACACTCAGGTTCAGCTGGTGAGACATGGAATTTTAATCACACGGTTTTTTAATTAGTGTATTATGATTACCACTTAATCAACTGATAATAGTTCTGGTAATTAATTTGTATTTTAGGGGCAAGCATGTCTGATGAAATGAGAATTGAAAACATAGCCAAATATCTTCACGATAGCCACGCTTCGAAAACGAAGTTTCAGAACTTAACAGGTGACCTGGCTCCAGGTTCTGTAACCGATGCTTACAAAGCGCAAAAGGCATTGAATAGGTTGTGGGAGCAGGGAGGGCGTGGGCCGGTGGCAGGGTATAAAATAGCGTTGACCTCCAAGGCTATACAGGAACTAGTTGGGGTGGATAAACCAGTCGGCGCCGCTATTTTTAGTTCAACAGTGCATCAATCCCCTGCAAAAATTGAACTGGATCAATTTGTTCGTTTGGGTTTGGAGTTTGAAATAGCATTTGAGATTGCCGAGGATATTCCAAAAAATTCGCATTACGATGCAGAGTCAGTTGGAGTATTTGTGAAAGCAATCATGCCGGCTTTTGAATTAATTGAGGACAGAGATGCGGATTATTCAAATTTAGACCCCATGACGTTGATTGCTGATAATGCGTGGTGCGGTGGTGTCGTTTTAGGTTCGCCAAGATATGATTGGCAATCTATTGATTTATCCTCAACCCCTGTTGATTTGTTGTTCAATGGTATCGTTGAACGGGCAAATACTGGAGATGCGATGGGTAACCCTTTAAACGCTCTAGCTTGGCTCGCAAACTTGCTTGGCGAACAAGGGCGACCTCTTAAAAAAGGGAATATCGTTATGAGTGGTTCAACGCTAGCGACCAAGTTTTTGACTCGCGGCGACCATGCTATCTACAACGTCGATGGGGTTGGTTCGGTTGAAGTTCAGATCGATTAAAAAATATTTTTTTGTGATATTTCAATAGGGAATGTGGGTTTTGGAAGAATAGTATGGCACTTACGCGTCGTAGCTTCATCGCATTACATCTCTCTTTGATTTGCTCTGCGTGCAGCGCCAACAAAATACATCTTCCAAAAACGAAAGAAAAGTGGTGGCAAAGATATTCCAATCAATCAAAGAAATTTGTTGATCATAATTCTTGGGCCTATCTCCTGAAAAAATATCTGGTAATTACTCCTGAGAGAAACCATTTATTTGCTTATGGCGATGTCACATTAGAGGATAAAGAACGATTAGATGTCTACCTTCATAATTTGTCATCATTTCCGGTAGAGAATCTCAGTAGGCGGGAACAGTATGCTTATTGGTTAAACTTTTATAATGCAGTGGCAGTTCGTTTGATTTTGAGTCGTTATTTGGTTCTATCAATTCAAGATATTAAATTTGGTTTTCCTCCGTTCACTAATGATGCCTTTAATGAAAAGCTTATCGATATCCGAAACGAGAAATTTAGCTTAAGTGACTTGCGTCACAAAGTCCTACTGCAACTCTTTGATGATCCGAGGCTCCACTACGGTCTGTGTGATGCGGCGCTCGGTTCCCCCAACATACCAATCAAGCCGTTCACTGGGGATTGGGTAGATAGAATGCTAGATGGAGCTGCTTTAGACTTCATCAACCATTCAAAGGGACTCTTTATCGAAAATGGTGAATTGGTGCTATCAGAGCTATTCCGAAAATATCCCATTGAGTTCGGTCGTGATAAAGCTAGTCAGTTATCCACTATTAAGAATTATATAGTCCCTGGTACGCTCAAAAAAATAGATACTAAAATGCCTGTGCGTTACCAATTTGACTGGTCATTGAATGACGGAACTGGCATGCTTGATTAAAACACCTAACATATATGTGTTCAAACTATTATATATTGTGTTACCTTGGTGTCAGGTTCTCAGAAACTGACTTTGAAATCCAAATTAGGAGAGTTAATTATGAGACAGATCCTACTTCCGTTTGGTGCAGATACATCTAGTGATGTTCCAATAGCAGCAGCAGGTCATCTTGCTACTCGAACCAATGCTTCAATTACCGCTATGTTTTACCCGAGACTTCCAGACCCGGTTATAGTGGATCCGATGAGTGGAGGGGTAGTGTCATATGATGGATTAGACGACGAAATCGAGGCTCAAAAAGCTGCTGCTGAGAAAAATATTGTTGATAGAGCGGCCGTATGTAATCCACCTGTTGCCAGTGAGAATCTGAATGTTGATATGACTAGTTTGTCTAATTGGCGTCAAGTTGGAGAGATATGTCGTGTGCAGGACGTTACAATGGTCGGTCGATCCCGCGAGAATCCCCATTGGCAAACGTTATTTGAAATGGCTTTATTTGAGGGAGGACGCCCAGTTCTCGTCGTTCCACAAAAATGGGAAGACGATTTTGGGGACACGGTTGGTATTGCTTGGAATCATAGTACTGAAACGGCTCGAGTTTTAGCGCTGAGTATGCCGATTATAAGATGTGCTAAAAAAGTATATATCATAGAGGTGGATGGTTGGGTCCACGCTGGCCCCGACGGGATTGCACTTCAACGGTATCTAGCAGGACATGAGATTGAAGCAGAATTCAAGCGTGGTGCATCTGCGGGAAATCCCGGAGAAAGGGCGCTGGAGGTTGCTGAAAATGCTAATGTGGACTTGCTGGTGAAGGGAGCATTTACCCAAAGTCGACTTACACAGATGATTTTTGGTGGTGCGACGCGCGCAATATTAGATAAGGCTAAGATGCCTGTTATTTTTGCTCATTAAAGTAATAGTATAACATTTAATCTCGTTAACTGAGAATTACATCACACTAGAGATTGTGGATGGTAATGATTTTCTAAATCTATTTTAGAGTGATAGTTTTATCCCAACTATTTTTAAAAGGTGGGGCGAAATGGGAAGACTTAAAGAAAAAGTAGCAATAATAACAGGCGGTGGTGGCGGGATAGGGCGTGCTACGGCAATTCGTTTTGCAGAGGAAGGCGCCCGCGTAATCGTCGCTGAGATAAATACTGACCTTGGCGAAGAATCGGCGCAGCTGGCGAGAGATGCAGCGGGTAACAGCGGCGGTGACGCCGTATTTATCGAAACCGATGTCACAAGCCATGAAAGTGTTAAAAACGCGGTCTCTGAGGCATTGGAGCGTTATGGTAAACTGGATATTCTTCACAATAACGCAGGTGGCTCTACAATGCAGGATGGGCCTGTAACCGAGGCGCCGGATGACGAATTCTGGAGGGTTATCAAACTTGATTTGTTTGGAACATTTGTATGTTCGAAACATGGTATACCGGCAATCATAAAATCGGGAGGTGGTTCTGTTATTAATATGTCTTCGAATGTGGCATTAATGGCACTTCCAGGAAGAGATTGCTACACAGCAGCCAAGGGTGGAGTTGCGTCTATGACACGATCGATGGCGGTAGAATATGCACCAAATAAAATTCGAGTAAATGCTATAGCACCGTCCGTCACATTGTCTGATAGAGTTAAAAAACTGGTTGATGAGTCACCAGAAATCAAAAAGATATCGGAGCAACATTTATTAGGCTTTGGGATGCCCATACATATTGCTGACATGGCCGTCTATTTGGGATCGGATGAATCTGTGATCACAACTGGCCAAATTATGTCAGTTGATAGTGGTGTTACGATTTACTGAGAGTTTGGATAGAGATGAACCTTGTAATAAAACCTTTAAAACCGGGCAGTGAATTCGCGGCGGAGGTGGTAAACCTTGATCTTGGAAAATCATTGAACGATGCAGACTTTTCTATCATTCGAGATGCATTCTATAAATATGCAGTTTTGGTTCTTCGAGATCAAAATATCAATGATGACCAGCAGATAGCTTTCTCAGAGCGTTTTGGAGCGCTAGAGACCTCATTAGGTTTTGATCAATACGGTGGAGTAACACGGCCAGAAATCTCTAGGATCTCCAATGTGGGCGATGATAATAAAATTCGCCCGCATGATCATGAAAAATCTAGATACCATAGAGGCAATAACCTGTGGCATTCAGATTCGTCGTTTAAACCCATTCCCGCCAATATATCATTATTGTCAGGTAGGGAGGTCCCTCCAATCGGTGGCGAAACACAGTTCGCCGATGCTCGTGCTGCGTATGATGAATGGCCAGGTTCAGTATCTGGTATTACGAAAGATGATTTAGAGGGTCTTATATGTGAACACTCTATTGTTTTTTCTCGGCAATTAATTGTTGGGGATATTTTTACGGAGGAGGAGAAGAGAAAGTTACAACCGGTCCGGCAGGCTTTGATTAGAAAACATTCTGAGACAGGTCGGAAGGTTTTGTACTTGGGTAGCCATTGCCATTTTGTTGAAGGTTGGGATTATCCAAAAAGTCGTGCTTTGATTACAGAATTGACTTCGTGGATAACAAGACCAGAGTTTGTTTATAGCCATAAATGGAAGCCTCTTGATTTGGTGATGTGGGACAACCAAGCTGTTTTACACCGCGGCAACCCATGGCCAGACGAAGATTATCGTAGGGTGATGCATCGAACCACTGTGGCAGGTCAGGGGCCAACCGTTTAATGGCTCAATATGATGAACAACACATTCGCTGTTTTCTCTTAAGTAGTTAGAAATGGCGGGATTCGGGGTGCCTGTAGATTGTGCACAGAGCCAGAGTATAACTTTTTCTTAAGACTTTTGCAGGAACAAAAGGTTCAACTTCAGGAACTTATCGACAATGTGCGCGACAACGCTCGACCCGTTGAGTTGGACCAGACAAAAGTTGGTCGTTTATCGCGGATGGATGCTATGCAATCGCAAGCCATGGCAAAAGAAACACAACGTCGCAGGAAAGCCGACATAACAAGAATTAATGCCGCTATTAAACGAATAAAAGATTCCGATTATGGTTACTGTTGTGTTTGTGATGAGCTCATTCCCAAAAAACGTTTGGAATTTGATCCCGCTACGACAACATGCGTTCAATGCTCTCAAACACGGGCGTGGCCGAATTAAAATTATTTATGATACGCTCTAGACTCTTTAGCGGATGTTAGAATTACTATGCAATTTTTGCTAAGGCATCTGCTTCTAAATCGAGTTGTAATACATCATTAAATCTATTAAAAGCGCCACAAAGCGCTATTCTCCAAGTTAGTTCAACGATTTGTTTCTCTGTAAAATGTTTTTTGAGTCTGGCGAACATGGCATCTCTTACGCGATTAAAATCATTGCTTACACCGATAGAGTATTCGACGACCAGTTTATCTATTTCATCAAACTCAGGATGATCTTTGTAATCTAATATATTCTCTGCTCCTAGTGGCGAAACACCCTCTATGGTAAGAAACGGAGAATGATGAGCGACACAATAGTCACACTCATTTAGTTTTGACACCGCAACCAGTGCGAGTTCCAGATATCGACGGGGTAAGACCCCTTCTTTTCGTAAATCCGTTAACATTCCAAAAACGTGTTCGAATATTGGAGGGCGGTGTGCCATCGCCCCGACTAGGCTTCCAAATGGACCATATGTCGACATGTCGTCAAAAAGATGTTGCAGTCGAGTTGGTACATCATCGCGCTCTGCGTAGGATATTCGGGCCATTTCTATTCCTCACTTTGTAGTCGTTACAATATCTTCGTCATTTAAGCTTCGAATTGCAATCTCTATAATATTAAAATTTTTTATAGTAAACTCTGTCTGTGAAGTTCAATAGATGTAGGATTTGATATGACAATCAAAAATGTAGAAGTTGGTCATTACAGTATTCCTTTACCCGTCGTTCTTTCAGATAGTATGCATGGCGATATGGCTAGTTTTGAACTCATGACCGCAAGGATTTTAGATGGTGAAGGTCGAGAAGGTTTAGGCTACACCTACACGCTTGGAGCAGGTGCACGGGCAATTCATTCGGTAATGCAGTCTGATATGGCCTCTTTTTTAATGGATCGTGATGAAACCCGCATTGAAGAAATATGGCATGGACTTTGGTGGAAACTGCATTACGCGGGTCGGGGTGGCCTTGTGATTCATGCATTATCGGCAATTGATATAGCGCTTTGGGA
>CALIMD010000273.1 GCA_938028645.1 uncultured Alphaproteobacteria bacterium | reverse complement strand
ATTTTAAGAAAAATAAAATCGATGTAACCAGATGTCATCGTTTCGAGAGTTTTTTAAATTTTTGGCGTCTATTTTTGGTTTTACTTGTTTTTTTGGAAATAACATTAGCGTTTTCGGTCAGACCGCCAGCATAATCGACTGCTAGACGTCCCGTTATAGGGTCGGCGGTTTTAAGAGTAACGGGTATCCTTTCTCCCAAACTAAACGCAATTCCATTATTCCTACCGGTTAATGTGTGTCGTTTATCATCATGCTCATAATAGTCATAAGGTAAACTGCGAACTGGGAGAAGTGCATCTGCATAACAATTATCAAGCCTCACAAAAACACCAAATCCCATTACACTCGTTACTATAGCATCAAAACTCTCCCCAAGTTTTTGGGTCATGAATCTGGCCGAATATCTATCGTTCGCAGATCGTTCTGCTACAGCGGCGCGTCTTTCTGTTAAAGAAATCGCTTCGCAGATAGGTTCCAATTCCTCCATCGTAGCCTTTATGCCTCCATCTTTTCCATAATTATGAGCCAAAATTAAAGCGCGATGGACTAACAGGTCTGAATATCGCCGAATTGGCGATGTAAAATGCGCATACCGTCTTAATCCTAAACCAAAGTGCCCAAGATTATTAGAGCTATAGATGGCTTGGCTCTGAGACCGCAAAACAAGTTGATTTATTGTTTCTTTAGCATCGTGATTGGCGGCTTTTTTTAAAACTTCATTGAACAATTTTGAAGTAACAACCTGGCCTTTATTTAGGTTTATTCCGAAGGCCTCGAGGTTTACTCTTAGGCCATCTATCTTATCCCTGCTTGGCGCGTCATGTACTCTATAGACGCAGGCATATTTTTTTTCCTCCAGGGTTTCTGCGGCGCATACGTTAGCCAAAACCATAAATTCTTCGATCAATCTATGGCTATCCAAACGCTCTCTATCTTTAATATTTTTAACGTCCCCATTTGTGTCTAGTTGAACTTGCATCTCAGGCACCTCAATATCGAGGGCTCCACGAGTTAATCTCGCGGTATGGAGTGCGTTGAAGGCTCCATATAAAGGTATCGCTAATTTCCCTATGAAATCTCCTGAGCTCTGGATTTTTTCCTTAGAATCAAACGTAGACTGAAGGTCTTCATAAGTGACACGGGCTTTGGAGCGCATCAGGGCCCTAAAAAAATTATGCGATAATTTTTTTCCTTGGTTATCGATAGTAATTTGAACCGCTAGACATGCTCGATCTTCGTTTGGGCGCAAAGAGCACATTCCATTTGACAATGCTTCGGGTAGCATCGGAACCACACGATCTGGAAAATAAATAGAGTTTCCCCGCTTTCTAGCTTCTACGTCAAGGGCATCATCTGGCGTCACATAATGAGCAACGTCAGCGATCGCAACAATTATACGCCATCCATCTTTGTTATTTTTGGTTTGATCCTTCTCCGCCCACACCGCATCATCGAAATCGCGCGCATCACTTCCATCGACCGTAATTAGATCAATATTGCGTATATCTTTCCTATTATTATCCAACATGGCAGGTTTGGCGTTTGTGGCTAGAGCGATAGCAGCGGCTGAAAACTCGGTTGGAATTTCGTGTTCATGTATACTGATAAGACTGACAGATTGACTGTTGTTTTGATTTCCTAATTTTTCTAAAACCGATGCTTTCCTTCTAATAGAACGCCCGATATCGTTAAATTCCACCTTTACAATATCGCCATCAAGAAAGGATATACTTGAATGAGGTTGGATGAATGCCTCCTGGGACCGTCGACCATCAATAGGAAGAAATTTCATGCCTTTTGAATTTTTTGTTATTACTCCAATCGCTGTACTGCTTTGGCGTTCAATCCGCCGCATTACCGTCGCATTATAAACGTTAGATCCAGATTTTTGTATCTTTGCTAATACTTGATCACCTACTTGAAGGGCGGGAGTTCCACTTTTATAGGATATTAGAATTTTAATTCTTGCGGTTTCATCATTCGTTTTTTTTAATTTTCCTAATAGATCACCATCTTCAAGTACCTTGATTATTTCTATTATGGAAACGGGGGGTACGGTTTTCGAAGAACTCGAAAAACCCCGGCGTTGGCTTAACGTAACTTCTCCGCTACCGGTTAGTTCTCGCAGGATTTTCTTTAGCCAAATTCTGTCACTGCCTTTGATCCGGAACGCCCGGGCAACATCACGTCTAGTCACCGGTTTAGACGTAGTGTTTATGTAAGTTTTTATCTGTTCAATATTAGGCCGACTTTGCCCAAGTTTTTTTGTTTTAGGCAAATTCATAAACCACTAAATGTAGATGATCGACATTCATTACGCTTTTGATTTTTTTGCTTTAGTTGTTTTACTCTTTTTCCTTGTTGTAGGCTTTTTCTTTCCCGCACGCTCAGCCTTAGCACTGATCAATTCCAGTGCCCGATCCAAGGTAACATCGTCCTGCTCGAGGTCTTTAGGTAGAGTGGCGCGAATAGATCCAAGTTGAACATATGGCCCGTACCTTCCGCTTTGAACCGTAACAGGCTTACCTTCCGACTCGCCCAATACTTTTGCCGCTGTTTTTTTTCTGGGATTACTCGCGATAAGATCAACTGCACGATTTAAACCAATATTTAATACATCATCGTCAGGAGGGATTGAGGTGAATGAAGCTCCATGCTTCAAATAAGGGCCAAACCGTCCTATACCGGCCAATATCATTTCCTTGTTGTCAGGATGCTCTCCAACAGGCCTTGGGAGGCTCAATAATCCCAATGCAAGTTCTAGTGTTGTCTCAAGAGGGGGCATGCCTTTTGGGATAGCAACTCGCTTTGGTTTATCAGTTTTTTTCTCTCCTTGTTCTCCTAATTGGACATAGAAGCCGTATGGTCCCTTCCTCAGCGAGACCTCCTTATTTGTAACTTCATCCTGCCCGAGTACCTTTGGTTCGTCTAAAGAAGCATTATTAGCGTCATCGTCTCCTTTGGAGACCGTTAATTGTCGTGTCAGTTTACACTCGGGGTAGTTTGAGCAACTTATATAAGGGCCGTATTTGCCCAAATTCAAGCCTAATCGCCCTGAGCCACATTTTGTACATACCCTAGTACTGTTACCACTCTCATCATCAGGAAAAAAGTGTGCCCCAAGGTCCTCATCAATTCGCTTTAAAACATCGGGTATTTTAAGTTCCTGTGTATCACCGATAGAAGCGTTAAAGGGGATCCAAAATTTTTTAAGGACTTCATCCCACGCCAATTTACCATCAGATATTTCATCTAATTCAGTTTCTAATTCTGCCGTGAAATCATACTCGATATAGCGTTGAAAAAAATTTGATAGAAAAGCTGTTACCAACCTGCCTCTATCCTCTGGTACAAAACGCTTTTTATCCAAACGAACGTAATTTCGATCTTGTAAGACTTGCATGATCGTTGCGTAGGTTGACGGCCTGCCAATTCCCAACTCTTCCATTCGTTTTACAAGGCTAGCTTCAGTAAATCGCGGTGGTGGTTGCGTGAAATGTTGCTCTGGGGTGATATTTGATTTTTTTAAATTGTCGTTTTTAGTCATTGGGGGTAACAGTTTACCCTCTTCATTATCCGTATCTTGTCCTAGATCATCCTGATCCTCTTTGTATACTTTTAAAAATCCTTCAAATGCGATGATAGAGCCGCTCGAACGTAAAGTAATTGCGTTGTCAGAAGATTCAATGGTGACACTTGTTTGATCGAGTTCAGCGCTCGCCATTTGGCTGGCCACAGATCTTTTCCAGATTAAGTCATAAAGTCTTTCTTGATCACCATCAAGATAAGGTTTTAGTGTTTTTGGACTTCTCGTTACATCCGTTGGCCGAACGGCCTCATGAGCTTCCTGTGCGTTCTTTGCTTTGCTTTTGTATATACGTGGTTTGTCAGGCACAAAAGCATCACCATAGTCTTTTTTTATAAACTGGCGCGCAGTTGTAACTGCTTCTTGGCTCATCTGGACACCGTCGGTCCGCATATAAGTAATTAAGCCTAATGTTTCGCCTCCGATATCAATACCCTCATAAAGCCGCTGTGCAGTTTGCATTGTGCGCGACGCACTCATCCCAAGTTTTCTCGAGGCTTCCTGTTGAAGTGTTGAGGTGGTGAACGGTGGTTGAGGATTCCTTTTCACTCTCTTTTTTTCTATTGAATGTACCGAAAAAACGGATTTTTCAATCTTCCCAACAACGGACTGAGTCATGTCTTCCGATGGCAGTGCAAATTTATCCAAGCGTTGCCCATTTAGGTGTGTTAATCGTGCCGAAAAAGTTTTTTCAGATGGAGTTATAAAATTGACATCTATTGTCCAAAACTCTTCTTGTTTAAAAACTTCTATCTCGGCTTCTCTATCCGAAATTAATCTAAGTGCAACGGATTGAACTCTTCCAGCAGACCGAGAGCCAGGTAGTTTTC
>CALIMD010000272.1 GCA_938028645.1 uncultured Alphaproteobacteria bacterium | reverse complement strand
TATGTATCGTCCATCCGCCTTTAGACTGAGGGGTCATTTCGTTTTGGATATGCGCGTTATCGAATGTTCCACGCATCATAACCTCATGATTAACACGTCGCTGCAGGTAACTGCTGAAATCCTCGGGGCTTACACCCTTGGACAAAAGATGCTTTCCTGCCTGGCTATCTACAGAAATTCGATTCCCCGGAGAAATGTGGTCAGTCGTTATATTATCACCGAAGATAGCCAAGATAGCAGCGTTATGGATAGTTTCTCTTGTATTGCCTTTTCTTATTTTCTCCAAAAATGGCGGTTTCAAAATATACGTACTTTTTTTATCCCAGTCATAGGTATTTTTTTCATTTGAGGAAACGTTATTCCAAAGTGTATCTTCTTGCGTTGAGGTGATTTGTGCGTTTTTAAATAATTCCGGTTTAAGGTATTTAAAAACAACTTCATTAATTTCTTTCGAGCTAGGCCAGATGTCTCTGAGAAAAATGGGTTGGTTCTGTTCATCATATCCCAGTGGTTGTGAGGTGATGTCTTTAGTAATGTTTCCAAGTATGGCATACGCCACAACGAGGGGAGGTGATCCTAGATACGCAAGTTTAACGTCTGGGTGTATCCTGCCTTCAAAGTTCCGATTACCGGATAAAACAGCTGCAGCACTCAGATTTCGCTTTTGAATGGCGGTGCTGATGGAGTGGTCCAATTGTCCCGACCCGCCACAACAAGTCATACACCCGAACCCGGCAACATGAAAACCCAACCATTCAAGTGGCTCCATTAGTTCAGCGCGCGTGAGATAATCAACAACCACGCGTGACCCGGGCGATAAGGAAGTTTTTACCCACGGTCTTGTCTTTAATCCTTTTTCCTGTGCTTTTTTTGCAAGGAGTCCGGCGGCTATCATGACCATTGGATTTGACGTGTTAGTGCAAGAGGTGATGGCTGCTATCACAATGTCCCCATCTTGAAGTATTCCTTCGTCCCTGTGCAGGGCGCAATTTTGACCTGCGGGGACAATTTCGTTGATCGCATCTAATGCTGACAGGTGGGCTTTATCCAAGGGCACTTGCATTTGCGGTAGCTTGGGTCCCGATACAGAAGCGATTATATTTCCTAGATCGAATTCTAATATTTCCGAATAAACCCTTTCAACTGTATCGTCACGCCATAGTCCTTGGATTTTACTGTAGTGTTCTACAAGCGGTATATTATCTTCTCTCCCCGTCAGTTTTAAAAAATTCAGCGTTTCCTGGTCTGTTGGAAAAAAACTTATACTTGCACCATACTCGGGCGCCATGTTTGCTAGTGTTGCGCGCTCTGGTAGAGTCAGTGCGTCAAGTCCAGGACCAAAAAACTCAGTAAATTTTTGTACAACGCCGTATTCACGCAGGACGCGTGTCAATGATAATACGATATCTGTTGTGGTTATTCCCTCTTTTGGTTTTCCAACTAATCTTATTCCAATAACGTCAGGCATTATTAGATTTACAGGCTCTCCGAGTATAGCTGAAAGTGCTTCTATTCCTCCCACACCCCATCCTAAAACTGACAAAGCATTGATCATCGGTGTATGACTGTCACATGCGATTAAACTATCGGGGAAAGCGATTAAGCCGTGATCACTATCTTCTTCAGACCAAACTACTCGGGCTAATGTTTCCAGATTTATTTGATGACAGATCCCTTGGCCGGGTTGTATCACCTGCATGTTTTTGAATGCCTTTTGCGCCCATTTAGCTACGCGATACCGTTCTTCATTTCGTGAATATTCTGCTAGCATATTTTGTTTGGCGGCATTCTTCTGTCCCGAAAATTCTACAATGATCGAATGATCCATAATAAAATCTATAGGTCGAATGGGATTTAAAAGGTCTGGGTTTTGATCTAATGCGATCATATTTTCCCGCATCGCTGCGAGATCAGCAAGTAGTGGGATCCCCGATACATCGTGGACCATAACGCGAGTAGGGAAAAAACTGATCTCTTCTGATCCGTGCGCCGTCTTCACCCAAGATGAAAAAGTCCTAATACCCTCCTGCTTTATATTTTTTCCATCTTCTTTTCGAAGCATATTCTCTAAAAGTACTTTGAGGCAGTATGGCAGTCTGGTGATGCCCGCGAGACCATTTTTCTCTGCTTTTAATAAATTATAAAAAGTATATGACTTGGCCCCAACGGTTAGCTGGTCTTTGGCTCTGAAACTATTGTTTTTTTCTATCATTGCGTGCTCGGCATCAAATTTTATCATCCGTTTATTTTTTGAATAACATTTTCACTGAAAGATGTGAGTTGTTCTTCTATATTATCTGAAAAAGCACTAACTGGCAGCGCTATACGGTCAACACCTGCCGCGATTTTTTCTTCAACTGCGGATAATGGATCAACTTTTGAACCAGGAAGTGCGTCAGGGCAACCAGTTGTTAGTTCTATTGTTTTGGGGTCCCGATCAATTCTTTCAGCTTCCTCATGCATTAGTTGTATAATCGGTGAGATATCTGTTTGCGTTCCTGTAGCCGGGAAAAAACCATCCCCAAGATGCGCCGCCCGCTGAGCAGCTTTTGGAGAATGTCCTCCTATTATGATTGGTACACTCCCGTTATGTGGTTTTGGACTGCAATTCATTTGGTTAAAAGATACAAATTCACCATCGAAGCTTGCATCCCGGCGGGTCCAAAGCGCTCGCATTGATTTTATATATTCATCCATTCTAGCTCCGCGTCGTTTAAAAGGCACTCCAATAGCCTCGAATTCTTCTTTCAACCATCCGACTCCAATACCTAATTCTAAACGGCCTTCGGTTAAATGGTCGATTGTGGCCAATTGTTTTGCCAAGACTACGGGATTTCGCTGCGGTAGAACCAATACGCCTGTTATTAAACGGAGTTTAGTCGTTATTCCGCCAATAAAAGTAAGCCAAGATAGTGGATCAGGCCAAGGCATATCCGCATTTCCCGGAAGACGTCCATTTTCATTGTATGGATACCTGGTTTCATAGTCAGTTGGTATGACGATGTGTTCGACTGCGATGATTGATTCAAACCCGGCTGCTTCGGCGACCAAAGCAAGTTTTTTTGCTGCATTAGGCGAAGGAAAGATTAAATTTCCAAAATGTAGTGCGAATTTCATAATGCTGTTGTCCCCAGTACAATGAATTTAACATGAGTTTAGCAAATTGGATCTAGTAAAAAACTCTGAATGAACTTTTTATATTATGATTAAATGCAGTTGATTTACCGCAACGACTCAATTAATTTTTACGTGTGCAATGGATAGAACTTTTAATTATTATGATAATTAAAGCTAAAGGTTAAAAAAATGGCAATTACCCCTGTTAATCTGAGTGCTAGTCTATTTAAGTCGTTGCGTAGCGTAGACGCGGGTGAAAAAGCCACTGCTGCAACGGCAGTAAAATTAGCCACTGGACTAAAAGTAGACTCGTCATCGAATTCCGACAGCTTTGCGTTAGCTCAGCAATTGCGAGGAAAGATACAAGTCGCATCAGCATTGAATCAAGGATTGAATAGCGCGAACGGGGGTGTGTCGACCGGCTTGTCTGGGGTTAATGCTTTATCGGACCTGAATGTCGAAATTGAAGGCAAGTTATTTGAGTTGGCTAATGGTGCAAATAATGAAGGGCAAAAAGATATTTTAAAGTCTGAAGTTGGAAATTTACTTCAGCAAGCGCAAAGCTTTGTCGCTAGCAGTTCGTTTAACGGAGTGAATTTAATAGACGCCGATGCATCAGATGTTTCGACCCTATCTTCTGAAAATGGTGACGAACTTGTTGTTGGATCTCAAAGCGGAGTTGGTACTGCTGTGAACGCACTGCAGACCGCGATATCTGATGAAGCGAAAATTGGTAACCCGATGTCCATAATTGAAAATGAACTTGCTGCGTTCCAGTCCACTTTGTCGGGTGCTACGTCTTCACTCGTATCCGCACAAAACGCAATTCAAGGACGCCAAGATGAATTAATAAATTTTGAACAACTTGCGGCGGAAGGGTTAGGGGGATTAGTAGATGCTAATATAGGACGTGAAACCGTATCACTAGCATCTCAAAATGTTCAGTCTCAGTTAGCTGTTCAGACAGCAAGTATTGCTAACAGCGCAAGCGGTAATATTCTTAGCCTCTTTAAATAGCCCATATAACAATAATGTCTTTAGTTTATTCAGGTATTTTAGACGAATATCTGCAATAGAACCAGATAGTCACATTAGAATTTATAAAAGTGGTCTTAGTTTTATTGGACTAAATTTCATTCTGAGACGGTTTTGGTTAGAAAAAAATCTTTTAATTCCCCAGAATAATTGGATTTCGGAGTGTGCCGATTTCATTTATTTCAATTTCGCATATGTCTCCTACTTTCATGTTTTTAGAATGTCCTTCTGTTCCCATCCAGATCATATCTCCTGGAACTAAAGTCAAATACCGTGACATTGCACTGATGAAACGGGCTACGCCAAAGATCATCGAGTTTGTAGGAAATGAAATCGTCTCAATATTATTCAACCGCACCGTAGTGACTAACTTATCAAGATTTACATCTGTTTCGATCCACGGGCCCATTGGTTTAAAAGTATCTGTATTTTTTGCTCTCCACATGGTTCGATCGTCACGCTGCCATTTACGTTCGCTTACGTCGTTTCCAATGGTATATCCGAATACAAAATCTAGCGCTTCGTCTTCGGATATATTCTTTGCTTCTTTTCCAATTATAGCTACCAATTCGCCCTCGTACTGAAATTCTTCAGATGAATCTGATGGTTTAATGATAGATTCATTATGTGCGATGAGAGCGTTATTTGCACGATAACCTATGTGAGGCTCATCGGGAATGTTAGGTTCGCGATTATTAGCTAAAGCCTGTTCAATGACATGTTCTGCATAATTTAATCCAGCGGCATAGAATGTTTTTGGCTCAATCGGCGTAAGAAATTTAGCGTTCTTTATTGGGACTTTTTGACCAGTGAGGTCTATCTTGTCAAATATTCCACCCTCGACAAGACAAATTTGATCTTCCTCAACAATGCCGTGTGAGATTTTATGTTCAATTTGAATACGTGCCCATCTCATTTCTTATTTCCTAAATATTTGGTTTTGAAGAACATATAGAATATCCTCTTTAGAAGATGATGGGTCAAGTTATCAACCAAGACTAAATGGTTGAGCGATTACATGATGGGGCTTAATTTCTTTGGGTAATTGAAAGATGTATGAATTAGAAAAATTTGGAAGCTTTCACGTTGGAGGGCGGCTGGTTGAGGTGAAAGGGAAACCAAAACGGACAATTTGGTTCACTGAAACTAACTCGCATGAGCAA
>CALIMD010000271.1 GCA_938028645.1 uncultured Alphaproteobacteria bacterium | reverse complement strand
TTTGCCGCGCATTTGGAAGTTGATCTACAATTTTGTTGACGTCATTTATGAACCCCATATCCAGCATCCTATCGGCTTCATCCAAAACGAAATGCGTTACTTGATCGAGGCGTATAAACCTTTGTTCTATTAAATCCAATAATCTCCCGGGTGTCGCTACAAGAATGTCAACGCCACGTTTCATTGCTTTTACCTGCGGGTTTTGGCTGACTCCGCCATAAATCACGGTATAACGGAGGGGGACTTCTCTTCCATAAGTTCTTATGGCATCACCTATTTGGATAACTAACTCACGTGTTGGTGCTAAGATAAGAGCGCGTGTTGATCTGGTGATCGGGCGTGTTTCAATTTTTGACAAAATTTGCAAAATGGGTAATCCGAAGGCGGCTGTCTTCCCCGTTCCTGTCTGGGCAATACCCAAGATATCTTTTCCATTTAATGCCATTGGAATTGCTTGTGTTTGAATTGGTGTCGGCTCTATGTAATTCTCTGCCTTCAGGACGCGCAATAAAGGCTTCACAAGGTTTAAGTCTTCAAAAGTTTTTACTGTCACATGAGTACTTTCTTTTTTATCAGGACTCTTAATAATGCGAAGATTATTGTGTCGTCCTCAATATTATTCTTTTTGTGGTAATCTATATTATTGGTTCAGTGTATAAAGCTTAGTCGTCCCGATAGAGGTATTTAATGAATAGTTTTTAAATTTTACCAGTCCAGTACACTCGCCATTATAAAATACGTGAAGAAAGAATACTATAATATTGATTTTTATACAATAAGTCTATTTTTTATACAACAAGTCTATTAAGGGCGTTTGAATTAGTTTCGAACCATCAACTGATGCAAGTTTTGGCAATTTACAAAAGTGTCTTATAGTCAATTTATGGCTATGGGCGTTCTAATATACTAATCAAAGGAAATAATTTCGGTGGATATGAAACATAAAACTACCAATCTGAGAATTAATAGTTCGCGCCTTTGGGGTTCCCTTATGGAAATGGCGAAGATAGGACCGGGAATTGCTGGGGGTAACAACAGACAGGCGCTAACCGATGAGGATGCACAAGGCCGAGCACTTTTCCACCAATGGTGTAATGATGCTGGTCTTACAATGGGTATTGACCAAATGGGAACGATGTTCGCCCGACGAGAAGGGACGAGCCCAGATCTTTCACCAGTATATGTCGGCAGTCATCTAGATACTCAGCCAACAGGTGGTAAATATGATGGAGTGCTTGGTGTCCTCGCTGGACTGGAAATCATCAGAACACTGAATGATCAAGGAATAAAAACAAAACATCCTATTGTGGTAGTGAATTTCACGAATGAAGAAGGCACAAGGTTTCCTCCGGCGATGGTTGCATCCGGGGTTTTTGCGGGTGTGCATAGTTTAGATTGGGCTTATTCAAGGGAAGACTCAGAAGGTAAAACTTTTGGCGAGGAGTTGAAAAGAATTAACTGGATAGGAGATGAGGAAGTTGGTGCTCGGAAAATGAAAGCATTTTTTGAGTTGCACATCGAACAAGGCCCCATACTTGAATTGGAAGAAAAAGAAATAGGCATTGTAACTCATGGGCAGGGATTGAGTTGGTTAGAGATCACGCTGACTGGTAAAGAGAGCCATACTGGATCCACGCCTATGGCTATGCGTGTTAATGCTGGATTAGGAATGGCGAGAGTAACGCAGCTTGTCGACGATATTGCTCATCGGTATGAACCAAATGCGGTCGGTGCTATTGGGCAATGTAATATTTACCCTAATTCACGCAATATTATTCCAGGAAAAGCGATTTTCACTGTTGATTTTAGACATCCTGAAAAATCTATAATTTCTTCGATGGAACAAGAGTTAAGATTGGGTGTGGAAAAAATAGCGCAGGAAATAGGTCTAACCTTTGACATGGAATCTGTTGGAGGTTTTGACCCTGTAACTTTTGATCCAGATTGCGTTACTATGGTTAGAAATTCTGCAGAGAAATTGGGATATGGACATAGAGACATAGTTTCAGGCGCCGGACATGATGCCTGTTGGATCAATAAAGTGGCTCCTACGGCTATGGTCATGTGTCCTTGTGTTGGAGGCTTATCCCACAATGAAGCGGAAGAAATTTCACAGAAATGGGCAACGGCAGGAGCCGATGTTCTAATGCATTCTGTTCTAGATAGTGCGGAGATCGTTAATTAGTTCACTTAGTCTTCTTATTCAATATTACTGTCTCCGGGATTTTCTTGTTGGCTGGGATGGCATTGGTTTTCTTTTTGTCGCGCGACGTTTTTTTAGTCCTACAGAAGTCGAGGGAGGAGACTTTTTGTGATCTTCTGTGCGCTTAGAAGATTTTATTTTCTTATTTTTCTTTTTGAAGCCTTTCGATGGAGGCCTTGTATCTATTTCGTCTAGTTGTTTAATAAATTTATCGAAGTCTTCATCTAGTTTCTTGTCATCAAGGCCAATTTTCGAGGTTTTCGTTGTATCGTTAGTGTTAAGATTGACCTTGGACCTGTCACCTTTCAAGCTACCTTTAGGTTCAACACGCTTGATATCTTTCTTTGGTTTTTCATGTTTTAAAACAGGTGTTATTTTGGCCTTTCCAAGGTCTGCCTTAGTTTTATCATTTTTATAATCTGATCGAGGGTTCCTTTTTGTTGCAGATTGCTTTGTTTTTTCTTCCCGTGATCGCCTTACTCTTGATGCGTCAGATATTTCGGGGCGCTTGTCTAATTGAACCACTTTAATTGTTTTTTCTAGTTTTTTAGAAGAGCCTAACGCTTCATTGAATCTGTCAACACAGTCCGCGGATAGTTCGATAAAGGTTTTTGCTGGTTGAACTCTTATGGCTCCAATATCACTTTTGGTAAGATGAGTCGTTCTACATAACATTGGCAAAAGCCATCTCGGCTCAGCGTCATCATTGGACCCTACGGAGAGGCTAAACCATACACTATTTTTAAAATTTCGATCTTGTTTTTGAGGTTTTGATGGTGGGCCTTCATCCAGTAACTCCTCTGGAGCTGTTTGATTACTCATGTGCTGACGAAGCAGAGCTGTTGCGATCTGCTCTGGAGAATGACGGGAGAGAATTTCTTTAGCAAAAATTCTCTCATCTTCAGAAATTTCATCGTGTAAAGCAGGATCTTCCAATACCCTTTCTCGATCTCTTTTTAAAATGTCTTCTACTGACGGGGGGCGGATCCATTGTGCGTCTATATTAGCTCTCTGCAGAAGACGATCAACGAAGCGTCGACTTTGATAGGGAACCATCAAAGCGCTGGTCCCTTTTTTACCGGCGCGACCCGTCCTTCCGCTTCGGTGAAGGAGCGACTCGTGGTTTTTGGGCAGGTCTGCATGTATGACGAGTTGAAGGTCTTGAATATCAATGCCGCGCGCAGCGACATCGGTCGCGATACATATTTTGGATCGTCCGCTGCGAATAGAGTTGAGCGCGTGTGTTCTTTGTTCTTGGCTCAATTCACCCGATAACGCGACTACCGAGAAACCTCTATTTGCAAATCGACTAGTCATATGATTGACTGTAGCCCGGGTGCCACAAAAAACCAGAGCCGTTTTAGCATCGGTGAACCTTAGAATATTGATAATTGCATTTTCTTTATCATTTGGTGCGATTGTTATGGCTTGATATTCGATATCATGGTGTTGCTCTTGCTCGTTCTGTGTGCTTATTCGAACAGCATCGCGTTGGTAGTTTTTTGCTAAATTGATTATTGTCTTTGGTACAGTAGCTGAAAATAAAAGGGTTCGACGATCTTTTGGAGAGGTTTTCAAAATAAATTCAAGATCATCTCTAAAACCTAGATCTAGCATTTCATCGGCCTCATCTAAGACCACAGCTTTTAATTTTTTTACATCCAATGAGCCCCTTTCAATATGATCGCGCAGTCTACCTGGAGTTCCAACCACAATATGTGTTCCGCGTTCTAGCGCTCGTCGTTCATTACGCATATCCATACCGCCGACGCAGGATGCTATTTGTGCTTTTGCAATTTTGTATAGCCATTGAAGTTCGGCTTTAACTTGCATTGCGAGTTCTCGTGTGGGGGTTACAATTAGGGCGAGCGGAAGCTCTGGTTGAGTGAACTGTTCATCCAAACCTAGAATGGTAGGTGCAATCGCAAGCCCAAAGGCAACCGTTTTTCCAGATCCGGTTTGGGCAGATACGAGGGCATCTGAATCACCTAATTTGGATGATAGAACAGCCTTCTGAACCGGGGTTAGCGTTAGATATTTGCGGTCTTGCAACGCTTCACTCAACGCAGGAACTACGTCATCGAATTCTGTCATTTTAATTCTTTCGGGGTCTTACTGTCAGTCGCAAAAAAAGGCTCAGCGTTCATCATCTCTAACAGAGATTAAAGCCATAGGTCGGCTAAATCAGCAACCTAGGGGGTTTTGTTCATTTTGTATAGAGTGAGAGTCGAGTAAATGCAAAAAAGTAACGTTATTTAGGTAACTTGATTTCTAATTGTTTTACCGGTTTTTTGCATTAATACGATGTCTTTACTAGGAATCTGGCACGTCCAACCCCTCTGCTTTGCGATAACATCAAATGTTCTTTCCCGATAGAAAATGACGTGAGTGGGGTCTCGTCGATAATTCCAATTTTTAAATCGATTATTATCTGTTTGAAATTGGGTCATGATTCCAAGCCATCCACCAGGCTTTAAAAGTGAGTCTAACTTACTGAATTCCTTCGATGGATGATGAAAATGTTCTACTGTTTCTGAACATGTAATAAAATCGTATTTCAAAGTGAGGTTATGCTCGATGATTTCAAAAAATGGATCATATAATTTAATTTGAAAGTTTTTTTGGATTAACAATTTTGCCAGAGCGGAACTTGGCCCGCATCCATAATCTAAACCCACGTTATTTGGTTTAAGTTTTGGTAATAGAGCCTCCATTAATTTTGATACAAACTTTTGGTAATTTGGATCATCTGCATCATTTTCGTGCGTAAGGTAATGTTTGTATTCTTCTTCTCTTGACAACCAATTTTTTGGGGCGAGGAATTTAGCCTCGCAAACAAAACAAAAAAAATATTGATAAGGAGCAATGTTCATAAATAGCTCAGGTTTCGGAGCGCAACATACCGGACACCGGGAGATGTCATTCTGATTGCCGACGTTTTCTCTCATATTAATCATTTAATCACTTCAAACTTTAATCGGCATTAAGCAAATATCTATGCACAAGTAGACGACCACCAAACTACATTGCACAGTATACAGTTATAAAAAAATATAGTTAGATGATTTGGTTATTGTCGCGTCTTAAGAGAACCGAGAGTGTTAGAATAATGATAAATGATGATGTTAAGCAAGTCACTGGTGTCTATCATAGACGGATTGGTGACGTTGTCGTAACTGCTATCTCGGACGGTTATATTGATGCTCCTTATAGTGTTTTGCAAAGTATCTCTCCTATCGATGCTCAGGCTATCCTCACGGAAGAATTTAAACCAACTCCCCCAAGAATTTCGGTAAATTGTTACGTCATCCAATCTGAAGGTAAAATTGCTGTTGTAGATACTGGGTCTGGAGACACTATGGGACCTACGCTTGGGCTACTGGCAAAATCGCTAATGGAAATTGATATTGATTTGAAACAAATCGACACCGTACTTTTGACACACATGCATCCAGATCACTCGAACGGCTTGTCAAATCCCAACGGAGGGCGTTTGTTCCCAAATGCGGAAATCGTTGTCAGTGAGAAAGATATAGAATTTTGGCATGATGATTCTGCTATGGCTCGGGCTAATGAGAGTCAAAGAGTGCGTTATTTTGAGGCCGCCCGTTTTCAGATTGCGCCTTATATGGATCGTTTGCATTCTGCGACTGGGGAAGTTTTCCCTAATGTACGAGCAATAGATCTATCTGGCCATACGCCAGGTCACACGGGATACATGGTGGAATCGGGAAGTGATTCTCTACTTATTTGGGGAGATATATGCCATGTCCCCGATATACAGGTAAGACGGCCAGAGGTAACAATGGTTTTTGATACCGATCCCGAAGCCGCCATAAATACAAGGCGCAGAACCTTTGATATGGTGTCTTCAGATAAAGTATTAGTTGCCGGTATGCATCTGCATTTTCCAGGCTTTTCATATATTATGAAAAATAAAGATGGATATCGTATTATTCCAGAAAGTTGGGCCTTTACGGCCTGACAATCGTCTTGCTCATATAAAAAGTTAAATATAGATACTTGTTTCCGGACTTATTTTTTTACCCAAGAATTTGCTGGTCCACTTTCGTATTTCTGCATCTCATCAGTACTGAAAATTAGACCTGCGGCATTAAAGCCTCCATCTACATTTAGGGTTGTGCCATGAATGAATTGTGCTTCATCAGATCCTAAAAATATTGATGCAGCAGTGGTTGCATCAGTCGTTCCATAGGTTTTTGCTGGTATCCGGTCAAGGTATGCCTTGTTTTGCTCGGGGCCGTGATTTGTTAATGGTGTTTGAATTGGGCCTGGTGCAATTGCATTAACAGCTACTCCTCGGTCAGCGAGTTCAACGGCCATCACTCGAGTTAATTGCATCAATGCGGCTTTTGAAGCTCCATAAGCGGAGCGCCCAGTGCCGCCTCTTTGCCCCGAAATCGAACCTATATTAATTATTTTACCACTACCTTGTTGGACCATATGACGTGCAGCAGCCTGTCCTGTTAGAAAGCTACCTGTTAAATTTATTCCAATAACCCTATTCCAATCTTCCAGCGTTGTATCAAGAAATAATCTATGAAACCCGACACCGGCGTTATTAACTAAAATATCTATCTGGCCAAACTTTTTTATCGTTAAATTTACCTGTTTTTCGCAGTCCCTCGCGATCCCAACATCTGCCTGTACCGCGATACTTTTTGTTTCGTTTTCTGAAATTTTTAAAGCTGTTTGTTTCGCTTTTGATAAATCGAGGTCTGCGCAGACAACTAAGGCGCCTTCTTTTGAGAATCCAAGTGCTATTGATTCGCCGATACCACTGCCAGCGCCAGTTACAAGTG
>CALIMD010000270.1 GCA_938028645.1 uncultured Alphaproteobacteria bacterium | reverse complement strand
GGACGGATGGGGTAAGCATCGGATTCATAAACATCTCTAAAGTCTATTTTGTACGATGTGCATATCTCTTTAACCTGCTTAAGCCATTCAACGCGTTCTTTGGGCACCGGCATATTTAACTCATTCATTTTTTCAAGCGTCACTCTGGCGTCTCCAACTATTGAAACATCGGTTGGGTAATTCCGTCCATTCACTAGAGGATCGATATCAATTTGAATAGTTGAGGTTCCTTTTGCTGGAATTGTCCAAAAATGGGTAGTCATTCCACCGGCTCGCGTGCCAACAAAAATCACAAGATCTGCTTCGGCCACTACTTGATTAGCGGATCGTCTTGAATATGTACCAACCACTCCGACGGAAAGCGGATTATTATCTAAGATAGCGTCCTTTGCGTTAAGGGAGGTTGCCACGGGGATGTGCATAGCTTCTGCGAGATAATTTAAAGCTTCATATGCCCCAGAATATTTAACTCCTGCACCAGCTACAATCACTGGCCGTTGCGCCTCTGATATTCGCTGTGCCGCTTCTCTTACTTTATTTAAATCGGGTTGAGGGCGATCTGGTGGAACTTGACCGTATTGTGCCTCAATCACTCCGTCAAAACCTATTTCCGCATTCTCGATTACTTGCCCCGTATTTCCCGCTAATTGCAAGTGAACGGGGCCTGGACTTCCAGTGGTTGCTACTCTAAATGCTTGCCTCAGCATGTCGGGTATGCGCTCTGGATCGTCTACGACTGAATTCATCTTAGTGTATGGAGTGAACGCTGGAACATCATCTACTTCCTGATATGCCCATCGGTCTCGATGATTAGCTTCTCGCCCCCCCGTTAACGCTATTACCGGACTTTTTGCCAAATGAGCATCTCGCAATCCTGCGCACAAGTTTAAGGCACCAATGATTTGTGCCATGCAAATACCAGGCCGTCCAGTTGCACGGGCGTAACCGTCGGCCATATATGCTGCGCCGGCTTCAGAATGTGCATGTACTCCTTTAATTGAAGTCCTTCTTTCTATTTCTCTCAACATCCTGCGCAAAACTGCGGGTAAGTAAAAAACATGGGTTACTCCATAACCCTTGAGCATATCTGCCATCGTGGCGGCTGCAGTTTGGTGTTCCATTTTCTAATATCCCAAAAGTTATGTTTAATTAATAAAGATCAAAGAAGTTTTGGATGACCTCGGTGTCGGCTGACTTAGTGAGTGCTAGCATTGCTAGTACCCTAGCTTTTTGAGGATTAAGATTATCTGCGGCAATAATCCCGGAATCAATCATTGACTGCCGACGAAGGACCCTTCCACTTCCAGCTCTAGTGCTATAAATAATGATTATATTTTTTTCTAATGCTTTTTTTATTGCTTCCATTTGTGGTGATGCAGGCAGTCCCGGGGCAAGAGTGGAAACGACTATTGCTTTTGCGCCCGCTGAAATAAATGCTTCAATCGCTGTTCCATCTGCGCCAGCGTAACTTGGTACTATGTCAACCCTTGGTAATTCAGAAATACAACTTGTATCAAAAACAGTATCTATTGTGTGAGGACGAGTAGGTCTTCTGTAAATAGCTATTTTGCCATCCGGGTCAGCGTATCCCAGCATGCCTAAATCGGGAGTTTGAAAAGTCTCTAATCGCAGCGTGGAGGTTTTTGTGACTTCGCGAGCAGCCTGGATTTCTTCATTCAATAGTACCATAACACCGAGGCCCGCGGTTTCTTTTGATCCGGCTGCACGTATGGCCGATAAAAGATTGCTGCCAGCATCTGTTGCAAAACCTGATGACGGGCGTTGGGCTCCTATCATCACAATTGGAATTTTGGTTTTCGCTGTCAAATTGATAAAATAAGCCGTCTCCTCTAGAGTGGCAGTGCCATGAGTAATTACAATACCGTCTATATCATCGTGACTATGGTCTACTTCCTGAATAGTTTTGGAAAGTGCTAACCAGTCATCAGGAACGATGCCGGAGCTAGAAACTTGGCGGACATTTATGGGAACAATATCAGCTGCTTCTTCAACTTCAGGAAACCGACTCAATATTTCTGATATATTTAATCGAGTGCCAAAGTCCATATACTCCCAAACGTCGAGACTATTGCGACCAGTATATGAGATTGTACCACCTGTTCCTAAGAACGCTATTTTGGGTTTTAGATTCGACACGGATTACCCCTTTTTGAATTTGAGCCTCCATATTTACATGTTAACCTGCTGATATGTAAATATATCGGAATTCCCATCTTTTATGTGCTAATTTTATTTTATGTTGAGAATAGCCCTATTTATTGATCGAATATCTATTTTAGTGGGTTCAACAGCTGCTATGTTGGTTCTCCCATTAGGGTTGATAATGACATATGAAGCTTTGGCTCGATTCACCCTGAATTGGCCCACTTTTTGGGCATATGAGTTAAGTTATATGCTCACAGGAGCGCATTTTGCACTAGGGATAGCATTGGTCACGCGCAATAACGCGCATATACGGATTGATTTTTTATACTCACGGATGCCTGCCCGAGTTAAAAATCTTTTGGATTTCACTATTTTATTTTTTTTCATGATGCCTCTTATTGTATGGGTCTCTGCAGGATTGGCAGAATACGCTTGGAGATCCTGGATTATTGGTGAGACTTCTGGAGAATCTGGATGGAACCCGCTCGTTTGGCCTGCACGTACAGCTATAGCCACTGGTTTTGTGGTCTTCTCTGCACAATTAGTTTCAGAAGTTATTAAAACGGGTTATCTGGCTTTTTCTGCAAATTCAAAAAACGATAGTAGATAGATTCATGGACATTGTCACGTGGATGTTTCCAGTTCTATTAACACTAATTTTTCTAGGTGTTCCTATTGCTTTTGCCCTGATGTCAACGGCTTTCATTTTTGGCATCATAAGGTTTGGGGAAAATACGTTTTTTGTTTTTATGCATAAAGTAGATGATATTACTGGGGCATCGATCCTGGCTGCCGTTCCATTGTTTATTTTCATGGGAAATATGCTCGAAAAATCGGGTACAGCGGAACGTTTGTTTGAGGCTATTCATTTATGGACACAAAGGCTTCCTGGGGGATTAGCTGTAGGGACTATAGCAATGTGCGTTATCTTTGCTGCTTGCAGTGGTGTAATCGGAGCAACAGAGACCGTTGTTGGATTGCTCGCAACGCCTGTAATGTTGCGACATGGATATGATAAAGGATTAATTTCAGGAACCGTAACAGCTGGTGGATCCTTGGGAGCTATAATTCCACCCTCCGTCGTTGTGATAATCTTGGCTGCTGTTTCCGAAATGTCGTTAGGAGATATGTTTATTGGTATGTTCATACCAGGCCTTCTAATGGCATTCCTCTATGTCATTTATATTATTATTAGATGTTATTTGGACCCTAGCGTCGGGCCTAGAATTCCATTGGCCAACAATACTATGACCTTCAGGTCGAAATTAAAACTGACAAGTGTAGCCTTGCTTCCTCCTTTAATTCTTATAGTTGCCGTCCTTGGAAGTATAATGATGGGAATAGCGGTTCCGACGGAAGCAGCAGCTGTGGGAGCAATAGGTACCGTTATCTTAACCATTTTTTATAGAACATTTACGGTAGCTATAATGATGGAAGCAATGGTAAAAACGATAGAAGTTACAGCAATGATTTTGGTCATTGTCGTCGGTGGAACCATGTTTGCAAGCGTCTTTTTATCGTCCGGGGGCTTTGATGCGGTGCGGGCGGTACTGGATTTCTGGAAGTTGGGCCCGTGGGGTACTTTAATACTTATTCTTGGTTTAGTTTTTTTGGCAGGTTTTGTGCTAGATGGATTGTCTATTATTTTAATAATAGTTCCTATAGGATTCCCATTGGTAGAAAGTTTTGGTTTTGACCCAATATGGTTTGCTGTTCTTTTTCTGGTTGTGAAGCAAACCAGTTATTTAACCCCGCCTATGGCGGGGGCGATATTTTATTTTAGAGCTATAGCTCCTCCAGAAATTACTTTGGCGCACATGTATAAGGGTGTTATCCCCTTTATTCTATTAGACTTAGTAGTATTAGTTTTAGTTATGGTTTTTCCTGAACTGGCGTTATGGCTTCCAGAAAAGCTATTGGGCAGTTAGATCAATTAATGATCAATAAAATTTAAAGAAGGCTATAATATTAGTAATTCCAATTTTTACATCATTCTTCGCTTGTTTTGAAATTTTAAAGAAGTATTTCATGGGAACTAATAATCCGCTTAGTCTGTTAAAAGACCCAGGGTTCATAAGAGTCTGGGCGGTGGGACTCCTTGCCAATACAATGCGGTGGCTTGAGATGCTTGCTATAGGAATTTTTGTATATGAGGTTACGAGCTCGGCCCTACTTGTAGCAATTATGACAGTGGCACGTCAGCTCCCATTAGCTTTATTTGGAAGTTTCATAGGCCCTATTGCAGAAAAGACAAACAGAAAATATCTCTTAGTTTTAGGTTTTACGATTATGACAATTTCGAGTGCTGTTATGGCATTGATGGCGAGTTGGGGAACCATCGAAATATGGAGTATTTTAATTTGCGTTTTCCTTAACGGTACCTGTTGGGCATTAGATTATCCAGTCAGAAGAACTCTAATAGGTGAGTTTTCTGGAGCAGAAAATCTTGGACAGGGTGTTTCCTTGGACTCAGCGACAAACAATATTACTAGGATGATAGGGCCATTTGCCGGTGGTGTCGTTTATGGCCTTTTGGGATTGGAGGGAGCGTTTATAATATCGGCAACAGTTCATCTTATCTGCGTTCTAATTGCAGCAAACTTAGTGCTGCCAAAGAAATATATAAAAAGAGAAATAGAGCCATATTTCAAAATGTTGAAAGAAGGTATTCGAATTGTTCGCAATTCTCCTGAGTTGATAGCTGTTTATCTTATAACTGTAATCTTGAATATTTGCGGATTTCCCTACGCTTCAATGGTGCCAGTTCTTGGAAGGTCTGTCTACGAAGTGCCACCAGCATTAATTGGTGTTCTGTCCGCAGCTGAGGGTGCGGGTGCTTTTATAGGCGCCTTGATAGTCGCATTTGTAATCAGACCGGCTGGTTTTAAGCGCACCTATCTATTTGGTTCTCTGGTATTTTTATCTGGTATCTTTTGCTTGTCGTTTGCTACTCACTATGGCACTGCGGTTACAATATTGTTGATATCTGGCCTAGGCATGGCAGGTTTTGGAGCAATGCAGAGTACTTTGGTGCTTTTACTTGCTCCAGAAGAGGCTAGAAGTCGACTGATGGGTCTCCTATCAGTGTGCATCGGATGCGCTCCGATTGGTCTCATAAGTCTGGGTTTAATGGCAGATAATTTTGGAGCGCAGAACGCCTTAAAGATTATTTCCTTTATAGGTATCCTAGGAATCATGAGTGTAGTTGTTCTCATACCAAGAATTCGCTCTTAATTCATCTTAATTGAGTAAGCAGCGCCAGAGTTATCCACAGAAAAATTGCAAATAGTTTATTTTTTATTTTTCTGTATATTGCAACGCTATACAACATTCAGTAGGGTAAGCGTAAGTTATATACTCTATCTAGCGGTTGGATTGCGACAAAGCCAGTAGCCACATCAAATGTTTGCAGACTAGGAGGCAGGTAATGACCAAAGAAGTAGTCAGTGTTTGGAATGAGGAACGTTTAGGACAACTTACAAAGCTATGGGGCCAAGGCTTGTCAATTACACAAATAGGATTGAAGTTAGGTGTAACTAGAAACGCCGTTGTCGGTAAGGTGCATCGTATGGGACTACCTAAACGACAGTCTCCAATAGTAAGATCAGATAAACCCTTTGAGCCTAAGCGAAGGAAATTATCTCCCTTGACCTTTGCAGATTGGGATCGACACAAATGCTGCTGGCCAATAGGTGACCCAAGATCACCAGATTTTAAGTTTTGCGGAGATAAGGTTGCAGAAGGGCGGCCTTATTGTGAAGAACATTGCAATCAAGCATATACGAGTAGTAATAAGGACGAGCGCGGGAATAAGGTAGCTTAAATGGGTTTTTATTTCCAACGTCGAAGCAGATTATTATGCGTTTAAAGGACAGAGTTTTAATAGTTACTGGGGGTGCTTCTGGCATCGGGAAAGCAATTTCTATTAAAGCTGCTAATGAGGGAGCCCGGGTCGTGGTAGCAGATATACGCGAGACCCCACTTGAAGGCGGTCAAAACACAGTAGATGCAATAGTAATGGCTGGTGGCATTTCAACTTATATGAACACGGACGTCACTAACGATAATGATGTAAAAAAATTGGTTGCGAGTACCGTGAAAGAATATGGTTTTCTGGATGTTATAGTAAATAATGCTGCGGCGCATGGCCGTGCTGCTTTGCTGGACACTACGGAAGAGGAATGGGATAGAGTGATGGCCGTTGGGGCCAAAGGAATGTTTTTTGGATGTAAATATGCGATTGAACAAATGCTAAAACAAAACCCTAGACAGCAGAGCGAGGTTCGAGGTCGTATCGTAAATATCTCTTCGCAACACGGAATGATCCGTGCCCCCAATGATTTTGCATATGGGGTCAGTAAAGCATGCGCTGTATATATGACCCGACAAATAGCGGGAGACTATGCTAAATTTGGGATTGTTTGTAACGCTGTGGCTCCGGGAAAAATTTTAACAGGCAAGACTGGAGCAGCGATTTCTCCTGAGGCGATTTCCTACAGTGAGGATAGAACTCCGTGGCCGAGATTAGGTCGGTCAGAGGATGTTGCTTCTGCGGTAATTTTCTTAGCAAGCGATGAAGCCTCGTTTATAACAGGTGAAAACTTAATGGTAGACGGCGGGTGGATGGCTAATTAAACGTGATAACCGATGCCATTAATTAAACCTAAGACTACGTACCTTAAAGATTATCAACCTCCGAGCTTCCTAGTAAAATCTATTGAAGTTGAGGTTGATATTGAAGACAAGTGGACTATTGTGACCTCAAAAGTGAAAGGTCATAGAAACCCGAAAAGTATCGTTGCCAATGAACCTTTAATTTTCAATGGTGAAGGTCAGACTTTGCTGGATATTGAGTGTAATGGACGTGTGCTTAAAGCAGATGAATATAAACTTACTGACGAAAAACTCATTATAACTGATATAGCTGATGAATTTTGCTTAGTTATAATTAGTAAAAATTATCCGCAAAATAATAAATCACTGGAAGGACTTTATCTGTCGGAAGGAATGTATTGCACACAATGTGAGGCCGAAGGTTTTAGAAAGATTACATTTTTCCCCGACCGCCCCGATGTTATGTCTTTATATAGAACCAGAATTATCGCGTGTAAAACTGCTTTCCCAATATTATTAGCAAATGGCCATCTAATCGACTCTGGTGATCTGCAATACGGTAGACATTATGCGGTATGGGAAGACCCTTTCCCAAAACCATCGTATTTATTCGCATTAGTAGCAGGAGATTTAGCCTGCGTGGAAGACAGTTTTACAAGTATATCTGGTAAAACTATTGCACTTAAAATTTTTGTTGAGCATGGAGAAGAAAATCGGTGTCAGTATGCTATGATGTCGATCAAAAACGCCATGGCTTGGGACGAACAAAAATTCGGCTTAGAATATGACCTAGATGTTTTCATGGTCGTTGCGGTTAGCCACTTTAATATGGGTGCAATGGAGAACAAGGGGCTCAATATTTTTAATAGTCGCTTTGTCTTAGCCGATCCGGAGACTGCCACTGATGCGGACTTTCAAAGAATAGAATCTATTATTGCCCATGAATACTTTCACAACTGGACAGGTAATAGGGTGACTTGTCGTGATTGGTTTCAATTAAGCCTTAAGGAAGGTTTAACTGTTTTCAGAGATCAAGAATTCACAGCTGATATGCATTCACGAGGCGTTCAACGGATAAATGATGTGAGATTACTCCGGTCTCTTCAATTTGCAGAAGACGCTGGTCCTACTTCTCATCCAGTTCGTCCGGAGTCATATGTAGAAATTAACAATTTTTATACGGTAACTATTTATGAGAAGGGTGCAGAACTAGTCCGTTTAATTCATAACTATATTGGCCCGGAAAATTTTAAAAATGGAATAAAGTTATATTTCCAAAGACATGATGGACAAGCGGTGACTTGCGAGCATTTTTTATCGGCAATGCAAGATGCCTCTGGAAAGGACCTATCCTCGATGATGTCGTGGTATACTCAATCAGGCACCCCTGAGTTGGAGGCCTCTATGGTATTCAATCCTCAAAAAAATGAGTTAGAACTGAATATTAAACAGTTTAATCCATCAACATCAGATGCGAAGAAAAAGAAGCCATTACCTATCTTATTACAGCTTGGCATGCTGGATTATGATGGAAAAGAATATTTAATAAAACAAAATAACAATGATGAGCGAAGCGAATATAGTTCCCTATTCAAAATGGAAGGTAGAGAACAATCATATATATTTACTGGGATCAATAATGCACCCGTGCCATCTTTGCTGAGGGGTTTTTCATCTCCGGTTAAACTAAAAATAACGCTAGGCTACAAAGAATTGTTTGTTTTAATGACCCAAGAGAAAGATCCATTCGTCTGTTGGGATGCTGGACAACAGTATGCTACCAGAATTATTCTTGAAATAGTTGAGGCTCGAAAAAATGAACAACGTTTTACGATTAATTCAGATTATATAAAGGCTATTGAGGCAATCTTATTAAACGACACTTTGGAGCCAGCATTAAGGGCAGAATTATTAAAATTACCCTCGGAAAATGATTTGGCACAAGCGATGGTTGTAATCGATGTAGATAATATTCACTTCGCACGGCGTTATATACAGCAACATATCGGACAAAACATAAAAGAAAAATTACAAGAAGTTTATCACAAAATGTTAGACGGTTTATCGCCGTTGGATTTATCAACGGAAGCTATGGGACGTCGGGCACTAGCGTCGGTATGTTTATTATATTTAACGATCAAGGAAAACGTTGAGTCATTGAAACTTGCATTCAATCAGGCGATTTCAGCTAAAACAATGACCCTTACGATGGCTGCGTTAAATGCATTAAATGATATCGAGTGTAAAGAGAGAGACGAGGCCCTTGATAATTTTTTCTTGAAGTGGAATAAACAGCCTCTCGAGTTAGACAAGTGGTTTAGTTTGCAGGCGTCGTCCGCATTAGAGAGCAGTTTTCAAACGGTAAAAGACCTAGCTAACGCTAAAGAGTTTGATATTCTTAATCCCAATAGAGTACGATCTTTGCTGGGATCATTTGTAAATAACAACCCGGTAAACTTTCACCGTTTAGATGGAGAAGGATACGAATTTTTGGCGGATAAAGTTATGCAATTAAACTGTATCAATCCCCAAGTCGGTGCCCGCTTGGCTATTCCTTTAACGAGATGGCATTCTCATATAGAAAGTCGAAAAAAGAATATGAAATATCAATTAGAGCGTATTATTAACACTGACCAACTATCTGCCGATGTTTTTGAGATAGTCCAAAAGGGATTAACCGAAGGTTAG
>CALIMD010000269.1 GCA_938028645.1 uncultured Alphaproteobacteria bacterium | reverse complement strand
TGTAATTGGGCTCAATCTTTAGAAGGAGGCATCGACACAGCCCATCTTTCTTTTCTTCATATGCCGGCCCCGATCCATAATAAAGCAAATATAACAGCCAACGTTGTTTCCGGTGCCGCTCTAAGTGATCAGGACGGTGATAACCGAATTAGATGGGTTCGTGATGACCCTTGTCCAAAGTTTACGGTGTTACAACATCCTGCGGGCCTCTTGTTGGGAGCTGCTAGGCGGGCTGATAACGAAGATATATATTGGAGGACTACGCAATATCTCATGCCTAATTACGCTTATGCACCTAATGCCTTTCCCGGTGAAACTCAGCATGGGCAATGCTGGGTGCCAATAGATGATACGAGCTGTTGGGTTTTTTGCTATAGCTGGAATACGGATCGAGCATTAACTGTTGAGGAACGTGAAAAGTTTACAAAAGGATTTTCCATTCATGCTGAGGTAGATGCTGAATTTCTTCCGCTTCGTCGCCAAAGTAATGACTATTTAATGAACAGGAACGATCAGAGGATAAATACGTACACGGGTATTCAGGGAGTTTCAGAACAAGATGCTGCAATCCAAAACAGCCAGGGCCCTATAGTTGATCGATCGCGCGAGCATTTGGGGCAGACCGACGTTGGCATAATTGAGTTTCGCAAGCTAATATTGTCTGCAGCAGACAAACTGCAGTCTGGACAGGCTCCTTGTAATGCAGTTGCAGACGATTTTGCAGTTCAGTGCGGAGGGGCCGTTGCCCATAAAGATATCCCTTTGGAAGAAGTAATGAAACAGCGGTTCGATCATGCCACTGGTTACGTTGGAGATCGATATGGACTAAGAGGTAAAAATCATTGATTGGTTAAAAGTTTCTCCGCGAGTTTGTAAGCAGTTGGAAAAGATGAGCTTACATTCGCTTTCCAGCGGTCCAGCCACCGTCGATTACTAAATTATGACCGGTACAAAAACTTGCATCTTCGCTCGCTAAAAATAAAACGGCCTTAGCAATTTCAGAGGCAGTCCCGGTTCGGTTCATTGCGTGAATTTCTTTTATTTTTTGAGCCATTTCAGCGTCCTGAAAATAGGGTTCTGTCAAAGGTGTTCGAATAACCCCAGGTCCGACTGCATTCACCCGGATATTGTGTGGAGCCAAGTCCATTGCCAGTGACTTTGTCATTCCAACCACGGCATGTTTTGAGGTGGAATAGGCACAACGCGCTGTTGATCCCATAACCCCAAGAGTGGATGCTGTGTTTACTATTACGCCTGATTTCTCTTTAGAGATGCAGTGCTTAGCGAATGCTTGAGCAGAAATAAATACTCCAGTGACATTGACTTCTATGACTTGCTTCCACTCCTCGATTGCTAGCTCGTGGGCTGGTGCTATTTCTCGAATTCCTGCATTACAGAAAATAATATCGAGCGACCCCATGTCTTTTGCAGAACTGTTGATAACAGTATCAGTCTGCTGTGGGTTGGTTACATCTAACTCGTATGCGCAAGCCGTACCCCCTTTTCCTCTAATTTCGGCTGCAACGCTCTCTGCTAAATCTAAATCTAAATCTGTAACAGCAACTGCAGCGCCTTCTTCGGCAAAGTGAAAACAGGTCTCTCGTCCTATTCCCCCTGTTGCCCCTGTGATCAAAACACCCTTATTTTCAAAACGCATTTCACTGCTCCTAGGTTCTTATATTAAGTAAAAGTAGGTAATTGAATAGTTTAGACTTTCATTGTTCTGTTTTAGTCTGCCATTGTTAATCCTCCGCTGACACTCAGAACCTGACCCGTGATATAATTAGACATATCTGAGGCAAAAAATAAAACAGCATCGGCTATTTCCTCTGGTTCTCCAATACGCCTGAAGGGCACAGCTTTTGCCAGTTTTTCTCGCATCGATTCAGGTTGCGCCATAAGTAACGGAGTATTTGTAGGGCCAGGACAAACACAGTTTACATTAATTTTATGCCGCGCTGTTTCGCGTGCTAGTGATTTAGTGAATGCGATCATGCCTCCTTTTGCGCCTGCATAAATGGTTTCCCCCATAGATCCAACTCGACCAGCATCACTGGAAATATTTATAATCTTACCACTATTCCTTTCAACCATTTCGGGCAAAAAATATCGGATAATGTTTATAGGGCCCTTTAAATTAATATCTAACACTTTGTTCATAAAGTCGGGTGTGGCATCTAGAAATGGTTGAATTTTGTCCCACCCCGCTACGTTAACAATAATGTCGATAGCTTTTCCCTCTACATTCTGAGAATTGTTAAGCATTTTAGCAAAGGACAAAATGCTATCTTCACTGGTGATATCCAGATTGATTGCTGCAATATCCCCATCTAAGGGTTTCGATAATTCTACGGTCTTGGCGTTTCCATCAGCGTCTATATCCCCTGAAAAAACAACCGCACCCCATCGAGCCAACTTCAATGCAGTTTCCCGACCAATTCCCGACGCTCCGCCAGTAACGATAGCTCTTTTCCCTGCTAAGTTTAACATGTCTCGCAACCTTTATTATCCCAATATATAAATTTTTTTAACCACTTATCAGTAGACTGCTGGTTTTAAGTTTAATTGTTGAACCTTCTTGACTCCATCAAAATAATGCCTTGCTATATGTTTCTAAATTAAAAGTCCCAACTAGAAGACTAAAAAACGGTGATATCAATAGCATGATGATAAACCACTAAATTGGTCCGAATAGAAGAGTTTCTTATTAACAGAAGTTAAGTTTTAGAAATAATAAAAAGGGAGGAAGAAAATGGTTTCAATTTTTCGTTCTACAACTGCGGCGGCGTTCATGTTGGCTGCGGGTGTGGTTTCAGCAAATGCTGAAATTAAAATCGGAGTGCTCTATCCAATTGCTGGCACGGGTGCAGTTTATGGAACGCCTGCAATGTATGGCCATAACATGGCTGTGGATGAGGTAAACGCAGCAGGTGGGATCATGGGACAAAAAGTAGTTTCGTTTGCTCGGGATACAAAATTAAAACCAGCAGCAGCTGCCGCAGCCGCTAAAGAGCTGATAACAAAAGAGGGTGTGGACGTATTAGTAGGCGGATTGAGTTCAGCAGTTGGACTTGCGATTTCCGAAGTAGCCCGTCAGGAAGGAGTTGTTTATATCGCGACTATTCCAAAAACAATTCAAATGACAACCAAGAAGCTTCATAAACACGTATTTCGAACATCATCCCATACAGACTTCGAAGGAGATGCCATCGCACAGATCGTTAAGAAATTAGGGAAAAAATCTGTTTGCGATATCCAACTTGATTATGCCTATGGCCATGATTTAGCCGCCGGAATTGAAAAAGGCTTAGCCAAACATGCGCCTAATGTTAAAAAAGTTATCGATCTAAGATCAAAATTAGGAGCTACCGACTATAATGCGCAGATCACACAAATACTGGGTTCTGGTTGTGATGTAGTCACAAGTGGTTTGTGGGGCTCACATTTCGTTAACTTCGCGCAGCAAGCAAAACCGTTTGGACTTTTTGATCGCGTTACCTACATCTCCGGTGGGGAAATTGCCAGCCATGAAATCGCTGGGAAAATGGGTAAAGACTACCCAGATAATGTTATTTCAAATTCGTATGAACTCTGGTACGACCATACTTTTCCCGGACACAAGAAGTTTCAGGCCGACCTTGCAAAAAGATCTGGAAAAAAAGAGACTGCCATGTGGCCTGTACTGGCTTATATAGGGGTTAAGTTTATTGAAGCCGCAGGTAATAAGGCTGGGACAATGGATGCAGATAAATTTGCTGCTGCTCTGGAGGGAATGACTATCAAAACTCCAGTCGGCGACAGAACGATCGATCCAAAGACCCACCAAGCCAACACAGGTCAATTCTGGGGGCCGATGGTCAAGAAGAGTGGTGTGGATTATCGTGTGATGAGTCCTGTTACTTGGTATCCTGCGACACTTGATTGATCTAAAGTCAAATCATTCAAATTACATCCCCGCCAAAAGGGTGGGGATGTTAACTATAACTAGAGAAGGGTCTCTATAATGGACATGCTTCTGTCCAGCCCATCGTTTGCGTTTATACAGGTGCTCAATTCTATTTCATTGGGTATGAATCTGTTTATAATAGCTGCTGGGTTGTCGCTTATTTTCGGTGTGCTTCGAGTTATAAATTTTGCACATGGCGTATTCTATATGTTTGGCGCTTATATAATGTATACCGTTTCAAAAGATCTTCAGTTGGGATTTTTTACAGGTGTTATCGCAGCGGCATTGGGTTTGGCCATTATAGCAATAATTGTCGAAAGGGGTCTGTTTCAGTGGTTGTATGACAAAGAACACTTGCTACAATTGCTACTGACCTTTGCCATTGTTTTAATTATGGGAGACATGGCCAAAATAATTTGGGGTACCGATCAACTCAGCGTGTCCTACCCAGAAGGTTTTGGCGGCGCGAGCAATCTAGGGTTCACCTTCTATCCCACATATAGACTGATGCTTTGTGTTGTTGGCCCCCTGATTTTCTTGGGGCTTTGGTTTCTTATCGAACGAACTCGATGGGGACGTCTCACTAGAGCCGCCACACAAGATATGGAGATGCTATCCGCCCTCGGTATTAATGTACCGGTAATCTATGTAACTATTTTTGTGATTGGTTCGGCGTTGGCTGGTGTTGGTGGTTCTCTAGCTGCACCTATTAACAGCCCAACCCCAGGAATGGATGCCACTATAATTGTAGAATGTTTTGTGATCGTTATAATTGGCGGATTGGGGTCCCTATGGGGTACTTTTGTGGGAGCGTTGATCTACGGGTTTGTATTTAATTTTGGATCAGTAATTGTTCCAAACTGGCAAGATGTTTTTGCCTTCCTATTGTTAATGGCTGTCCTTCTAATCCGTCCCTGGGGGCTTTTTGGAAAGCCTGAGCAAGAAGGACATTAAGCCATGTCTTGGAACATATCGCGGGGTGTTCTAGCAACGTGTATAATAGTAGTATTACTATTAATATGCGTCCCACTCACAGAATCTCGGTATTTAATAGATCTCTCAACAGAAATACTGGTTTATGCGTTATTTGCGTTGAGCCTTAATGTCATAATTGGGTTTTCTGGTAATGTCTCTTTTGGTCATGCTGCTTATTTTGCGATTGGTGGATATGCAAACGCTATTCTTTTAACAACGTATGGATGGCCGTTGATTTTTGCGTTTCCTGCAGCGGTTGTTCTATCTGGAGTTGCAGCTGCATTTGTCGCGTATTTTTGCACCCGATTGACCGATATCTATTTCGCGATGTTGACCCTCGCATTTTCAATGCTAGTTTGGGCAATAGCTTTTAAGTGGCGGTCTGTAACAGGTGGAGATGATGGATTTGTGGGTGTAACGGTTCCAGCCTTTATCGATACTAGGGTTCCATTCTTTTATTTTACTCTCATAGTAGTAACAACTAGTTGCATTATCCTATGGCTTATCTGCCATTCGGCATTTGGGCAAAGTTTAATTGCGGTGAGAGAGAATCTCACGCGGGCTGGCTTTATCGGTGTGAATACAAGGCTGATGCGAGGGATTGCCTTTGTTATTGCGGGTACTTTTGCTGGTGTAGCAGGGGCGATTTTTGCCATGTATAACCGAGGTGTATATACAGAGTCGGCTTTCTGGGCAGAGTCGGCGCAGGTGCTTATCATGACGCTACTTGGAGGAATGTACTCGTTCTTTGGGCCTGCTATAGGAGCAGCTGCTTTATATCTTCTGGAGCGGTTTTCAAATGAGTATACTGAGTATTGGCCAACGGTGCTTGGAGTAATCCTTTTAATTATTGTACTGGTCTTGCCTGAGGGATTAGTAGGGCTCGCTAAGCGGCTGAAGGCCCGATTGATGGGAGGTAATTGACCGATGACGGTCCTTAATATTAGTAATCTGACGATAGATTTTGGGGGCTTTGTTGCAATCAATAATGTCAACTTTTCACTGGAAGACGGTGAAAAACATGCGATTATTGGTCCTAACGGTGCTGGAAAAACGACCTTCTTTAACTTAATCACAGGGCACCTTAAACCGAGTCAAGGAGATGTGTCGTTTAAAGATAAAACAATAACGGCACTGGCGCCTCACAAAATTGTAAAACTTGGTTTGGCGCGATCCTTCCAAAGAATCAATATTTTTCCTAGGATGACCGTTTTTGAGAATATTCAAACGTCGCTTATAGCTCGAGACAATAAACATTTTAATTTTTTTTCTCCAGGCGCGGCACAAAATCGAGAAGAAACTGCTGAGCTTCTTGAACTTGTTGGCTTAGAGAATGAATTTGCTGAAATAGCCGGTGAATTAGCATACGGAAAGCAAAAACAACTAGAGCTTGCCATCTCTTTGGCTGAAAATCCAACCGTTTTGCTTCTGGATGAGCCAACAGCGGGAATGTCTCCTCAAGAAACATCAGTGGCGATAGCATTAGTGGATGAGATAGCAAGAGCACGTAAGTTGACACTCTTATTCACCGAACATGATATGAGTGTAGTTTTTGGAATTGCTGACCGTATTTCGGTTTTGCACCATGGTGAGATCATCGCATCAGGGGCTCCAGATGCCGTTCGGAGTGATCCAGAAGTACGACGGGTCTATCTTGGGGAGTCTGACGATGCCGCAGCTTGAAGTTAATTCAATTCATACATCCTATGGGCTCAGTCAGGTATTATTTGGTATAAGTTTGTCTGTAGAACCAGGCCAAGTTATTTCATTGATAGGTCGCAATGGAGTAGGAAAAACTACCACTATGCGGTCTATTATAGGTCTCACGCCAGCTTCTTCTGGAAATATCGTTTTTGAAGGTACTGATATAACAAATTTGCCTGCGTACAAAATTTCGAGATTGGGTGTAGGATTTGTTCCGGAAGAGCGGAGGATTTTCCCGCAATTATCAGTCTGGGAAAACCTAGACATTGCTCGGAGGAACTCAGATAAAGACGATAGTTGGGACGAGGAGCGGGTATTTGCATTGTTTCCCGATTTAAGGGATATTCAAAGCCGATTAGGTGGTGTCCTCAGTGGCGGTCAGCAGCAAATGCTTACTATTGCGCGAAGCCTTATGAATAACCCTTCCATATTGTTATTAGATGAGCCATCAGAGGGGTTAGCTCCAAAGGTTGTTGAGGATTTAAGGGATCAGGTTAAACTATTGAAAGACTCGGGGCTATCGATTGTACTTGCGGAACAAAATCTCAATTTTGTTCTATATTTGAGTGACTACTGCCATATTTTGGAAAAGGGCGAAATAAAATATTCAGGGAGCCCAGAAGACCTCCAGAAAAACCCAGAAATATTTGAGAAATATCTGACTTTGTAGTCTTTATACTCCAAACCATTATCTACGCTAATATCTGCCAGCTGATAGCTATTGCTCTTTAGGAGAGAGAGATTGACGATTACTGGATCACAAGGCAGTATTATCTGGGATCAGATAGTTGATGTAGGTTTTAAAAAGGGAATATATAATCTCATTGAATATCGGATTTAAGAAGAGTTTTGTTCAATTACGACATAATGCGGATAACTTTGTTGTTTGAACACTTCGTAGGTTATTATAGGGAGTTGAACTGAAGCATTCATTTTAAAAGTATGGAAAGCTTTGGGAAAAAGAAAAGGATTAATAATGGTCGCTATTGTTCGTTTTATTGAGCGGATATCAGGTGTCGTTGGTTTTATTGGTGCATGGGTTATGCTTCCTTTAATTTTATCGATGGTATACGAGGTATTTGCGCGAAAACTTTTTGATGCCCCGACCTTTTGGGCATATGAAATCGGCTACATGTTGGCAGGCACGTGTTATATGTTCGGCATGGGATATTGTTTAAAGCAAGGTGGGCATATCAGGGTCGATTTTTTGTATGACAGCATGTCCAATAAACGTAAAGCGCTTGTTAATTTGCTAGGGTATCTGATTCTATTAATCCCAGGAGCACTTTGGGTAACCTTTGGCCTCTATGAGTATGCCATAGAAGCATATGTTTCTAACGAGGTTTCGGGTGAATCCTCGTGGAATCCCATAATTTGGCCATTTCGCGTTGTCTGGGTGATAGGCTATGCCTCGCTTACTTTGCAAGCCATATCCGAACTCATAAAAAATTATATGATATTACGAGGAATCGATATTGAACAATATGGATTTGTAGCATTGAAGGAGAGCACAGGATGACCCTAAGTATTGGCCTTCTAATGTTTCCTGCACTGATGATCTGTATTTTTATCGGATTCCCAGTGGCGTTTTCTCTTATGGGGGTGGCTGTTTTTTTTGGTTACTATCGCTTTGGTGATGCGTTAGTGCATCAGCTTGTAGCCAAGGTTGACGACGTCGCATCCTACTATGTTTTAGCTGCGGTACCATTGTTTATTTTCATGGGAACTATGTTGGAACGAGCAGGAATTGCTGAAAAATTATTTGAGGCGATTCATCTGTGGACGAGACGTCTGCCTGGTGGATTGGCAGTTGGCACAGTTCTATTGTGTGTGGTTTTTGCTGCTGCGAGTGGTGTAGTTGGCGCCACCGAATCCGTCGTTGGATTATTGGCTATTCCAGTCATGCTCCGTTATGCTTATGATAAAGGGCTTATTTCCGGAACTATTTGTGCTGGTGGGTCATTAGGAACAATTATTCCACCTTCGGTAGTTGTCGTTATTCTAGGACCAGTCGCAGATGTTTCTGTAGGCGATCTTTTTGTTGGAATGTTAATTCCGGGACTGATGCTTGCTGGTCTTTACATAGTTTATATCGTTGTGAGGTGTATAATTCGACCACAGGATGGCCCTAGTTTACCGCCAGACGAAAACGATCCATCCTTCATACAAAAAATAATCATAACAGCTACGGCTCTTGTTCCGCCGTTAATTTTGATTTTCGCTGTACTTGGAACCATAATGCTAGGTTGGGCAACGCCAACTGAAGCTGCGGCTATGGGTGCTATCGGAACTGTATTAATGACGATATTTTATGGTTCTTTCAATCTTGGCATCATGCAAGAAGCTTTTTTCAAAACTCTTCAGATAACGGCTATGATCCTTACTATTTTATTAGGTGGGGTAATGTTTGCCGGCGTGTTTGTCGCTCTGGGTGGTATCAGTGCGGTTCAAAATCTATTAGAGGCTGCACAACTTGGTCCATGGGCAACGATGTTGATATTGATGCTTATCGCTTTTATAGCAGGTTTTGTATTAGACTTAATCTCGATAATTCTGATCATTATCCCCGTTTCTGTGGCAGTCCTGCGGGCTATGGGTGTGGATGATGTCTGGTTCTGCATTATGTTTCTTGTTGTTATCCAAACAAGCTATCTTACTCCGCCTATGGCCCCTGCCATTTTTTACCTTCGAGGGATAAGTCCTCCAGAAATACGTTTAGTTGATATGTATAAAGGGGTTTTACCGTTCATAGCATTAGAGTTTATTTGTTTGGGGTTGATCATGGCGTTTCCTGATCTGGCTTTGAAACTTCCAGAACTCTTATTTGAGAGAGTGGCTAGAGGAACCCCATATTAAGAGAAAATAAGAAACAGCGTATAAAGAAAGCGCCCCAACGGCGCTTTCTTTTTAGGTTTAGAAAAATATGTCTAGGGATAACTAATTTACTTTTTCAAATAATGAAGGAAGCATTCTCAAACGGATAATGTTTTTCTTGAGTAAAGATATTTTTTCTGAAATTAAAGGCCCAGCATATGCGATCCTTTAATAGACAAATACTTATTTGTTGACGGCATGTAGGTGGAAATTTTATATTTTGAGACAGAAGTTGTGATTAACAAGGTAGCCTTTTAGCAAAATCAAATCAAAAATATGGAGAGCTCACAATGATGGGTGAACAACAAACCTTATTTCGAAATGAGTACAGAGCTAAAATAGACGGGTGGTACAATGGTTACGTTCATATAGCAGTCGTCTATGCAATCGGTATTACAGCGATGTGGGTTTATATTCAACACATAGCATCAGTCCAGTGGTATGAATGGTTGGTAATTCCTATCACTATTGTTTTGTCTAATATTTTTGAATGGTTTCTGCACAAATACGTTATGCACAATAGAATTAATTTCTTTGGTCTTCGCGCCATCTACGAGCGTCATACACTTAATCATCACAAATTCTTTACAGATGAGGAAATACGCTTTCGGGGGCAGGAAGATTGGCGTGTCACTGTTTTCCCACCCTATGCACTAGTCATATTTATAATGATGTCATTACCAGGCGTTGCCGTTTTTGGTTATTTGTTTGGTAGCAATGTTGGATGGCTTTTCATCTGTTCAACCACAGGTATGTATCTGACATATGAATTTATGCACTTTTGTTGCCATGTAGATGAAAACCGCTTTGTGCGATATATGCCATTTATAAATACTTTGAGACGACATCATACGGCTCATCATAATAGATCCCTTATGATGGAAGTGAATATGAACCTAACATTCCCTATAGCCGATTGGTTATTTGGTACATCTGATCTGAAGAGGGGACTTCTAGGTCATATTTTTAATGGCTATAACACAAAACACTTGAAAGAAGGTCTTCGCTCTAAACCGCGGACACCTCCAGAGGCGTCGTCTGGTCCAGTGCCGACGGAGTAAGTTTATCATAAGATCTTTCATAAAACAGCAGCTGATAGGTGTTTTATGTTTTTAAGGGTCTTAGTGTAAGACTAATGCCTATTTAGTTCTCTCTAATGGAGCTGTTAATGCCCGATGCCAAATCATACGATGGATTCATTATAGATGGAGCTCAATATGCAAAGTGGGATCGCGCCATCTTTGAAGAAATGCGTAATGGTGGTGTCACTTGCGTCAATGTAACTTTGGTCTATTGGGAATCTGCAAGGGAAACCTTATCAGAAATTGGAAAGTGGAATAGACTGTTTGAGCAGAATGGCGATCTTATTATGCAAGCGAGGACCGCAGATGATGTTCGTCTAGCCAAATCCCTAAATAAAACGGCCATTACCTTTGCGTTTCAACATTGCTCACCAATTGAAGAAGATATCGATTTAGTAGAAATCATGTACACTCTTGGTGTGCGCTTCATGCAACTCACTTACAACAATCAAAGTGTTTGTGCTACGGGTTGCTATGAAAATGAAGATTCAGGGGTTACACGTTTTGGACGCCAAGTTATCAAGGAAATGAATAGAGTGGGGATGGTGGTGGATATGTCCCATTCTGGAGAGAAATCGACATTTGATGCCATAGAAATATCAGAGCGGCCGATTACGGTGACACACGCTAATCTTAAGTCATGGCATCCGGCTTTGAGAAACAAGTCAGACGAACTAATCAAAGCCTTGGCAGAAAGTGGTGGCATGCTGGGTTTCTCAATGTATCCGTTTCACCTAAAAAATGGCCCCCAATGCAGTCTTAATGAATTCTGTGAAATGATAGCAAATGCGGCGGATATAATGGGTATTGATAGAGTCGGAATTGGTTCTGATCTTGTCCAAGGTCACAGAAACGAAGTTGTCGAGTGGATGCGCAATGGCCGATGGAGTAAGGAAATGGACTTCGGTGAAGGTTCTTCGAGCAACGCGGGCTGGCCAGAGCCTGTAAGCTGGTTCAGAGGGAACAGTGACTTTGCAAATATAGCGACAGGCCTAAAAAACTTCGGCTTCACGGCAGAAGATGTAGAAAAAATTATGGGTTTAAATTGGCTTCAATTTTTTGAATCCTCTTTCAAAGCAAAATGACCTGCCCTTACGTATCGGAAAAACAATCGGATTTGAAGCCACGTCGTTCGGCGCAGGAGCTAATGAATCTCTCCAGACTTGGGGCTCTTTATCCAAATAGATTGAGTTTTTCGCGAACGCTTATACGGCGTATGAGGCGGGAAGAATGGGGTATAAAGAAAATCAGTTTCGATCTTGATGAAAATGGGGTTGGAACGGCTGTATACAAAATAGACACTAAAAACAGACATCTTTGGTTCGTTGTATTTGCGCAACATCTATCCTCGGAAGAGCGAACAGATAGGGTGATCGCCGAAAAGTGGGACGCTACTTTTACGCTTACCTGCGAGGAACCTGAAAGTGAATATTTAGAAAAACTTCGATGTAATGTGCCATTGCAGGAGATGGGACGTTTTACCCCGAAAGAATTTGTTTTAAGTCGAGCAAATAAAAGTGTGAGATTATTTGACTATGTTGCAGATAAACTTGCAACGGGTCTGCAGCCAGATCCAGAACAATTAATGAAGGTTGGATACCTTATTCGAACAACGGCAGTATATGGCAATGGAAAGTTTGGGCTATCAGACCTAGCGAATATTCGCCGACAAAACCTTTTCAATCTTCCTTTTCAACCTGAAATGCTATGTGTTTATTTGGCTCGTTGTTTCAGTTTTGATTGGGTTGAACATGTGGCCTATCATAAAAATCCAGTTCTTTTCAGACCATTTGAAGATCGATTAAAAAAGGCTCTTGGTGTCGGTAATGCTACAGGATTAGGAATGGCTCCTTTTCTTATCAATCATCCCAAGTTGATTTGCCGCTGGATGAATGCTCGAGAAAATGCCTTAGCGGAGGTGAGGGCAATTGATACGGTTTCTTCTCTCGATAAAGAAACTTTT
>CALIMD010000268.1 GCA_938028645.1 uncultured Alphaproteobacteria bacterium | reverse complement strand
CCCCACCAGCCAGCTTCGCTAATCGCTCTTGGAGCTTTTCGCTGTCATAATCAGACGTTGTCTCTTCAACTTGAGCCCTTATCTGGTTGCATCGTGCTTCGATATCTTTCTTCTTACCCGCACCATCAACAATGGTCGTCTCTTCCTTAGTGATGTTTACTCGCTTAGCGGTTCCCATCATGTCGAGTGTGACTGTCTCTAGTTCGATACCCAAATCCTCGGAGATGACAGTTCCACCAGTCAAAATTGCGATATCCTCAAGCATAGCTTTACGACGGTCCCCAAAACCAGGAGCCTTCACTGCAGCGACTTTCAAACCACCGCGCAGTTTATTTACCACCAATGTGGCAAGAGCCTCGCCTTCAATATCTTCTGCTATTATCAGCAGTGGTTTACCACTTTGTACAACAGCCTCAAGAACTGGCAGCATTGGTTGCAGACTAGAAAGCTTCGACTCATGCAGAAGAATGTACGGTGCCTCTAGATCACTAATCATTTTTTCTGAATTGGTCACAAAATATGGGGATAAATAACCACGGTCAAATTGCATGCCCTCAACGACATCTAATTCCGTCGCCAGCGACTTGGCTTCCTCTACCGTTATAACTCCCTCATTGCCAACACGTTCCATAGCTTGAGCGATCATCTTACCAATTTCTTCCTCCCCATTGGCAGATATTGTACCTACCTGAGAAACCTCGGCTGATGTTCCAATTTTCTTCGATTTCTTTTCAAGAGCAGCGACCACGGAGGTTACTGCCATATCGATACCACGTTTAAGATCCATAGGATTCAAACCAGCAGCTACCGCCTTAGCGCCTTCCCTAACAATTGACTGCGCCAAAACAGTTGCTGTTGTAGTTCCATCTCCTGCGTTATCATTCGCCTTAGATGCAACTTCACGAACCATCTGCGCGCCCATATTTTCGAATTTATCATTTAATTCAATTTCTTTGGCGACAGTTACGCCGTCTTTTGTTATCCGGGGAGCCCCAAAAGACTTATCCAGAACGACATTACGGCCTTTAGGGCCCAGGGTAGCCTTTACAGCATTTGCGAGGGTATCAACGCCGTCTAGCATTTTTTGACGCGCGTCAACACCAAACTTTACTTCTTTTGCAGCCATTTGTCTGCTTCTCCTTTAATTAAAGATCAAATATAACTAGGTAAGAATTCTTGTCTTAGCCGGTTACGCCCATGATGTCTGACTCCTTCATGATAAGAAGGTCTTCACCATCGATTTTTACCTCCGTACCGGACCACTTACCAAAAAGAACAGTATCACCGGCTTTAACATCCAACGGTGTTATCTTCCCGTTATCATCTCTGGCACCCGGACCCACCGAAACTACTTTACCTTCCATAGGCTTTTCTTTAGCGGTATCGGGGATGATAATTCCACCTGCTGTTTTTGCTTCGCTTTCCATTCGACGGATAACGACGCGATCATGCAATGGCCTAAAACCCATTCCATTTCTCCATTTTCTGAAAGTTGCGTTTAAAATTTTCCTTACCGAACACCAAAGACACTAATCCTTGGCACTCTCTTATTACGATTGCCAGCATGTAGTGATTGTCGTATCAACTGTCAAGAAGTCAGCGGTAAAAAAATTGCAACTATCTATATTATTATTAAATTGCCTTCGCAATAGACTGCATATGTCAGTCCGGAGCTAGTGTAATTTTTAAGCCATCCAAGTCCTTGCTCATGTCTATCTGACAAGATAATCTAGAGTTATTCTCCACATCAAAAGCAAGATCCAGCATGTCTGTTTCTTCATCGCTCTTTTCTGGTAACTTAGTCATCCAGTTTTCATCAACATATACATGACAAGTGGCACAAGCGCATGATCCGCCGCACTCCGCTTTGATCGAAAGCCCTTCATCTCTTATAATTTCCATTATTTGCCAGCCTTCGGTCCCTTTTATTTCATGTTCGACACCATCGTGATCTGTGACAAAAATTTTCATGCTACCCCCAATTTCCCCTGAAGTTCTGAGCTTGATGTTGTATATTGGAACCGAAGTTTTCTCTCGGGATGTACGTATCGGAACGCTTGTTGCGCCATGAGTGCCGCTTCATGAAAGCCCGACAGAATAAGCTTCAACTTTCCTGGATATGTATTAATGTCTCCAATAGCAAATATCCCCGCTACATCAGTTTCAAATTTCTCTGTATCCACAGGAATAAGGTTTCTATCTAAGTTAATCCCAAAATTAGCGACAGGACCAAGCTTCATAGTAAGACCATAGAAAGCGAGAAGCATATCGCATTCGATATCATATTCACCATTCTCTCCCTTGACGGCGACAGATTTTAAAACCCCGCTTTCGCTTCGAAGCTCTTTTAACTGAGCTATTTCTAGTTGCATCTCACCGTCTGCAACGAGTTTCCTCATCTTATTAATCGTATCTGGGGCCGCACGGAAATCGTCTCGGCGATGCAACAACGTTAATTTTTTTGCTAAGGGATACAAGTTTACTGTCCAATCAAGGGCGGAGTCACCACCTCCGGCAATAAGAATATTTTTGTCCCGGAAATCTTCCATTCTCCTGACTGAATAAAAAACCGATTTACCTTCAAATTCTTCGAGTCTCTTTAATGGAGGTTTTTTTGGCACAAAGCTACCTCCACCTGCCGCAACCACTATAACTCTAGCTTCGATGACAGTACCTAAATCTGTTTGAACGACCCAATTGCCATCCTCGTTCTTTGAAATAGACTCCGCCATCTGACCAAGATGAAAGTGTGGGTCGAAGGGCTCTATTTGGGCCATAAGTTTATCAGTTAATTCCTGCCCGGTACAAACTGGTATTGCGGGAATGTCATAAATTGGTTTTTCAGGATAAAGTTCGGAGCATTGGCCTCCGACCACCTCAAGAATATCTATCAAATGGCACTTGATGTCCAAAAGACCCAGCTCAAATACGGAAAACAAACCAACTGGGCCAGCACCAATGATAACTACGTCAGTCTTAAAAGATTTTTCACTCATCCTAAGCCTTACCTGCAAAAATTAGTGTTATAAACACCACACTGAAATACAATCAATGTTTACCCTCAGCGGACCCATACTATCAATACTTTCCACGACCAATTGAAAATATTATCTCCACCAAAAACAGCGACACACACTTGAAACTTTTATTGGTTTCAACACTTGTGATACTACGTTTAATGTCGAAAGTGTCTCATTCCAGTCATAACCATTGCAATATCATGTTCGTTAGCCGCCGCAATAATTTCATCATCACGGACTGATCCACCAGGTTGAATAACTGCCCTAGCACCCGCCGCAATAGCTGCCAACAAACCATCCGGAAACGGGAAAAAGGCATCAGAAGCGACAACTGACCCTACCGCCAAAGACACTTGACACCCTAATTTCTCTGAAGCTTCCTTGGCCTTTTTAGCTGCAACCTGAGACGAGTCAACCCTACTCATCTGCCCAGCTCCTATACCTACCGTGGCGCCGTTTTTAGCATATACTATGGCGTTAGATTTAACATGTTTAGCAACCATAAATGCGAATACTAAATCATCTAGCTCTTCGGCCGATGGTTGGCGCCTAGTTACAACCTGAAGTTTAGTTTTATCTATTCTACCAACATCTTTGTCTTGGACAAGTAATCCACCAGAAAGAGGTTTAAAAATTTTTGATGCTTCAGTTGGATTGGGCAAACCACCCGTTTTTAATATTCTTAAAGATTTTTTTTTCGCAAATGCATCCAATGCTTCTTCAGTAAAGTCGGGAGCTATTACGACTTCTGTAAATACATTCACCATCTCAATTGCAGCGTCAAAATCAATTGTTTGATTAGACGCAACGATACCCCCAAAAGCACTGACTTGATCACACCAATAGGCTTTTTTGTAAGCATCAAGAATATTATCACCATTTGCTACACCACAAGGGTTTGCATGTGTTATAATTGCAACAGTGGGTTGATCAAATTCGGCTACTAATTCAAACGCCGCATCCGTATCATTTAAATTATAATAACTAACCTCCTTACCTTGAAGTTGCTCGGCTGTTCCAACACCAAAATTCTCTTTATTAATTTGGTAAAAAGCACCGGATTGATGGGGGTTTTCTCCATAACGCAATATTTGCGGAGAATGACCCGACAACACAATTCTATTAGGATTTGAAATGTTAAGCTCCTTCGAGAACCATGTTGCTATTTCCGCGTCATAAGCTGCTGTTCTAGCATATGCCCTTGCAGCGAAAAGTTTTCTAATAGAGGATGAGGTGCCTCCATTATTTGACTTGAATTCCTTGAAAAACATTTCATAATCCGCCGGTTCAACTAGAACCATAACTGAGTCGTGGTTTTTTGCAGCTGCGCGAATCATAGCAGGGCCGCCTATATCGATATTTTCCACGCAATCATGATAGTTGCCCCTTGAACGAGCCGTTTCTTCGAACGGATAAAGATTGCACACGAGAAGATCAATTGGCGGTATTTCATGCCTCTCGGCTGCCTTATTGTGGTCTGGGTCATCCCGCAGAGCCAAAAGACCCCCGTGAATTTTTGGATGGAGAGTTTTCACGCGTCCCCCCATCATTTCAGGAAAGCCCGTATAATGGGAAACATCGATAATTTTTATTCCAGATTCGCGAAGGGCTCTTGCTGTTCCACCGGTCGACAGAATTTCAACCCCATTTTTTTGCAGCATAGCCCCTAACTCTGCAAGACCTGTTTTATCGGAAACAGATAACAGCGCTTTTTTTACAGGAACAATATCATTCATTTAAAAACCAGTTCGTTAGCCAAAAGTCACTGTCTTATTGCTCGTGTACTATTATTCGTCAACTTTCTATTAATTTCCATTAATCATTTTTTTTCAGAATAACGTTTCAGTCGAGCCTCTCTAACTGCAATATAAGTAGTGCTACCAAAAATCAAGATAGCGCCTGCCCAAGTATAAAGATCGGGAACTTCATCAAAGAAAATAAATCCTAAAAACGTAGCCCAAATCATTTTGCTGAAATCTACCGGCATTACCACAGACGTATCGGCCAACTTTAAGGATTGGTTCATTAAGGTTTGAGCAAAAGTACCGAATGCTGCCAATAAAAACATCCATCCCATTTGCTCCCAACTTGGTAGTTCCCAAAATGGGAATGCTGCCAAAAACACGAGAGGTGAGAGAAAAATAGATGCATAAAAAGAAATTGTAATACTGGAGTCATTGCGCGTCATCACTTTGATTAGCATGAGAGCTACAGACCAAATAGCTGCCGAGACAACAATCAGCATTGGACCAATTCCAAGGTCAACCATTCCAGGCCTAAGAATAATCAAAGTACCAATGAAGCCGATAATAATCGCTGTCCATCGACGAATGCGAACCACTTCCCCCAAGAATATCACAGCTAATACCGTTGCAAATAATGGTGCGCTAAACCCCAATGCTGTAACTTGGGCTAATGGAGTTATACTCAATCCATAGAAGAAGCATAACATTGCCCCAGCATTCAAAACTCCTCTTAACGAGTGAAGCTTGATATTCTTCGTTTTAAGAATAGAAAAATTATCTTTTAAAATGAACGGGAAAAGGACAAATAAACCTAAAAATGCTCTAAAAAAAGCAATTTCGAACGGGTGAAGTTGCCCAGACATGCTGCGAACTATCGTGTGCATAGCCACAAAAAGAACGGCAGCTAAGGCCATATACGTCACAGCAACTATGGGTGTAGGCAAACTAGAAATATAGTTAAGACATTTTTTAGGTAGGATCACAATACGAGTAATAGGCGCAAGGTCAGCAAGTCTCAAGGCTTATCTGATTAAAAATTCATCCAACTCTGTTTTTGGGGCATGACGCATGAGGACCCGGCAGTTAACTCTCCACCCAATCTAGACCACTCTTCAAGAATATTAAGGCGCATCAATGCCATAGCCGCATTGCCAACTCCAGATCTAATTTCACCCGCTTCCTTTTCTCCAAACATAATAAATGTACCGGGTTCTGGAAGGGGTCCATCAACCGAGACAGGTATCAGTCTTCGTTTGATCAAACCACGATATTTGGTTCTCGCCGTCAACTCCTGTCCCATATAACAGCCCTTCTCCCAGTTGATACCATTGAGTTCATCAAATCCCGCCTCAAGTAAAATTGTCTTTTGGCATTGCATATCTTGCACTCCATCCGGAACTCCTGATGTAATCCTCAATAATTCATAATCGTTACTATCACACTGTTTCAAGTTCCCAATAGTTGGGAGAGTGTTCTTTGCGAGTATCATTCGGATTCCCATTGCCGCTAGTCGAGGATCAACCATCATTAAACCGTTTGACACTTTTATGGTGTGGCCGGAACCTCCAGTTGACCCAATTGCAGAATGAATACTACCACCAAATCCTGCAAAAACATCAAATTGATCACTAATATCCTCTATATTTATTTTGGATCTAAGTTTATGCATTCGGAGCTTTTTCTCCAATTCGGGCAGCAGTTTCGAGTCACATTCCAGAAAAAACTCGGACTGCCCGTTAGACATAAAAAAATCGCAAAAGAATTTACCTTGGGGTGTTAAAAGCGCCGCATAAATAGAAAACGTTTCTGAAATCGAACGCACATCGTTTGATACTAAACCTTGGAGAAAGTCCGCCCTATCTTCACCAGATACAGCCAGAACCCCTCTGCCATCTAATTTCACAAAATAATTGTCTGTTAACATATCGTTCGAAACACCTCGGCAAAAAGTAATCAAGCTTTGTTTTCACTATCAAAAACACCTAAATACAGATGAAGTCGATTTTATTTGCTAACCCAAGTAGTAAGAATTTATATGTTCAAAAGTCAAAAGATGCGAGTATTTTAATCATGTGTACTTTTATAATTAATTGGCAACCTGGTGAGAAATGGCCTTTATTATTGGCCGCCAATCGCGATGAACTTATTTCCAGAGCATGGAAAAAGCCCGACCGGCATTGGCCAGATCGACCGGAGGTCATAGCGGGTCACGATGATGAAGCGGGAGGCAGCTGGTTAGGAGTAAATGATCATGGAGTGATCGCGGGTATATTAAACCGAAAAAATTCCTTAGGGCCAATGCCCGGAAAACGAAGCAGAGGGGAACTCGTTCTTGAAGCACTTGACCATGCAGATGCAGTTGAAGCAGCTACAGCAATTACCCACGTCAACGAAAAAGCCTTTAGAAACTTCAATATGTTAATATTAGATAATCGGGATGCTTTTTGGCTCAAAAAAGCTGGCAACGATAGGGTCAAATGCCAACCTTTGCCTACGGGCATTTCTATGTTAGCGGCCAATGAGTTAAACGACATGACATCCCCGAGAATAAACCATCATTTAAATAAATTGCGCTCGATAAAAACACCCAACCCTGAACTCAACGATTGGGCAAACTGGTCAAATGTTCTTGCTAACCGAACATGCCAGGTTAAAGAGGATCCATTAACGGCAATGAATATTGCCCCAACGTCTGGGTTCGGGACTGTCTCATCATCGTTAATAGCATTACCCAACGATATTAATCAAAAACCTATCTGGTTATTTTGCGAAGGGGCACCTGACCAAAATAAGTTTTTACCGATCTATTTTTGATACTTAAGGTAATTAAGAAAACACTAGTTGAATAATCAGTCTGAACCCGCATTGTTTTAAATTTATCTTGTTGATATACATGGTAAAGAGGGTGCGTTGACACGGTATCGCTCTTCATCATGAAATAACTTGTTTAGGCGAGCCAAGCGGTGAGTCTTAGGGACGAGTAATATGGCAGTACGAACCAAATTATACGAAGGTAAAGCAAAGGTCCTATACAAGGGACCTGAGCCCGGCACTTTAGTTCAGTATTTCAAAGATGATGCAACCGCATTCAATAATGAAAAGCATGGAATCATCACCGGCAAAGGCGTTCTTAACAATAGAATAAGTGAATACCTTATGGCTAAAGTTGCTGAGCTTGGAATCCCAACACATTTCATAAAACGACTGAATATGAGGGAACAGCTGATTAAAGAAGTTGAAATCATTCCGATCGAAGTTGTAGTTCGCAATATAGCTGCCGGTTCTATCTGCAAACGATTTAATTTAGAAGAAGGAGTACCCCTACCCCGCTCATTAGTTGAGTATTATTATAAGTCAGATGAACTCGGGGACCCTTTAATAGCTGAAGAACATATCACAGCATTTGGATGGGCAAGTACCTCGGAACTGGATGAGATTATGGCTATGACGCTTAGAATTAACGATTTTTTATTGGGATTATTGATGGGAATTGGCATTCGCCTGGTAGATTTTAAATTAGAATTTGGACGCCTTTATTTCGAGGAAACAGTTCAAATCATACTAGCGGACGAAATTAGTCCAGATAACTGTCGTCTTTGGGATATTAAAACCAATGAGAAACTTGATAAAGATAGATTTCGCCGCGACCTGGGCGGAGAGAAAGAAGCCTATCAGGAAATTGCACGAAGACTGGGGGTTCTACCCGAGTAAAATTCTGTATAAACTCTAGAATTCTATATGCCTTAAATAGTAAAATTTTAAGAGTGGAAAAAATAATGAAAGCACATGTCCATATAACACTCAAGAAAGGCGTTCTAGATCCTCAGGGTAAGGCGATAGAAAATGCCCTAAAAACACTTGGCTTTGATAAAGTCAAGAACGTCAGACAAGGTAAGTTCATTGAGATTGAACTAGACGAAAAAGATATAACGAAGGCGGAAAAGCAAGTCGCAAAAATGAGTGAAAAGCTGTTAGCAAATACAGTGATCGAAAACTATCAGATAGATATTCAAGAGAATAAATAACTAATTTATTTATGATATCGGTGCGCTAGTAGCACCATATCTGCAGCAGTGGGGCTACACGCGATTGGTGTGTCATGCATTATAGCCAAACGCGTCAAAGCTATTAGATCTACATCTCGAGCATGGCGAGTATGTGGGTCTGCGAAAAATATCACAGCGTCTAACTCACCCGTTGCGATCAGCGCTCCTAACTGCTGATCCCCTCCCATCGTACCGCGCTGTAGTCTATGAATGTTAAGGCTAGGATAAGCCTTCCGTAACAACGTCCCTGTGCCACCTGTGCAAATTAATTTTTCTTTTTCAAGTGAACCTTTATGTCGACCAACCCAAGCCGTTAGTTGTGTTTTCCTCTCATTGTGTGCCACGAGTGCGATCCGTCTAGGAGAAGTGGAAATTTGGCGAGCGCGTGCAGTTATAGACATGAGTGAACGCACTTGAGAAATTAATCCACTAGACTCTGCCGGAAAGTCACCCGCCAGAGCCGCGGTGCCAACAGTAAAGGCTGTGGCTCCGGCAGCTGCGGCCGCCAGAATGCGTTCCTCACTGTCAATACTACCAGCTATGACAACTGGTTTTTTAGATTTTTCACAAACCGATTTCATTAATGCAGAAGCATCTCCTTGAAATCGGTAAGCCAAAAGATCCACACCGTGGACGCCTTCCAAAGCGGTCAACGATACTGCGCTCTCCGTAATTTGCTCAACAGACCCTTCTAATACACTAGGATGACCGACCACCGTTCCCGGGAATGGAAAATATCGCAAGGGATTAGAACCTATAATTTTCAATACCTCTGGTGCGTGCGTACCACCAAGCAGGCAGTCTACGTCAAGTCGCACGGCTGCTTCTGCAGACTCGAGTTCCCTGTCGGCATCTAAACTTACCACCTCGAGATAAGAAACTCCTCCAGCTAATCTTATTTGATCCGCAAGAAGTTTCAACCTATCTAGAGGCAATCCAACGTCCTTAAAACCAATATGACGAGCACCACCGGCGAGCGCCTCCGACAACCGCGCCTCTGCATCTTCTATGGTCCTATCATTTTCAGTAAGCATAAAAATAAAATTAAAACTAATTATCCATTCCCTTCATTCAGTTTTTATTGGCTCTTCGGGACCAGCTTACTGGTTCTTTCTGCATCAAGGAATGGTTTTAACACAAAAATACATGTGGAATGATTAATATGCAAAAACGCCTCCAGCTAGCATAATCGACTTAAATATCAGTTTGAATCGATTCGACAAGTAATGTGCGATAATTCAAAAATCACAACCTAAGAAGAAGAATTTAATTTGCAAATATTTCAAATGGTTTAACGTTACTTAAAGCGCACGCTTGCAAAGATATTCACGCTTGCGTAATTTACTGTTGTAACGAAAATTTCACAACAAAGCGCATCTCATCGAATGAAATCAGCGATTATTATCTTTCCGGGAACCAACCGTGATAGCGACATGGTAATGGCCTTGGAAAAAATTTCTGGAATTCTCCCTAAAAAGGTTTGGTATAATGAGTGTGATCTACCCGATGTAGACTTGTTCGTATTGGCTGGGGGGTTTGCTTACGGGGATTATCTGAGAGCAGGGGCAATGGCGGCAAGAGCTCCCGTGATACGCGCCCTTGCAGATCGAGCCGCCAAAGGCGCAGCAGTTCTTGGTGTTTGTAACGGATTCCAAATTCTAACTGAAATCGGTCTTCTTCCAGGTGCTCTAATGAGGAACACCAAACTTAAGTTCATTTGTCAAAACCTAGATGTTCGAGTTGAAGAAACAGATTCTATTTTCACTAAAAAATATCAACTCGGACAAAAACTTTCTTTCCCTGTTGCACATAACGATGGAAACTATTTTGCGGACACGGCAACACTCGATCAATTAGAAGAACAAAACAGAATAGCTTTTCGTTATGTCAACACTGCAGGACAAATAGGGCCCGATGGAAACCCTAATGGGTCAGTTAGAAACATAGCAGGAATACTGAATAAGAAAAAAAATGTATTAGGACTTATGCCTCATCCCGAAAATGCAACCGATCCCGAACTTGGAGGTTCCGATGGATATGGTCTATTTCAAAGCATTGTCGAGCACTTATCATGAGTGACAATAAAGTAGATAGATCAGAAACCCTTGCTTTACAGCATGGCCTCTCATCCGAGGAATATCAACTCATATTGAACATCTTGGATCGTACCCCAAGCCCAACTGAGGTCGGTATTTTTTCTTCGATGTGGTCTGAACATTGTTCATACAAATCGTCTAAAAAATGGTTAAAAACACTTCCAACAAAAGGACCACAAGTCATACAAGGCCCCGGAGAAAACGCCGGGGTTGTCGCAATAGGGTCTGGACTAGCCGCTATTTTCAAAATAGAGAGCCATAATCATCCTAGTTTTATCGAGCCCTATCAAGGAGCCGCA
>CALIMD010000267.1 GCA_938028645.1 uncultured Alphaproteobacteria bacterium | reverse complement strand
ATGAGTAAAGATATTGAACTGGCTAAGCTTTTAAGTAAGCTACCGGGGCGGCGTCTAATTTATACTAATGGATCAGTAGCGCATGCTAAGAGAATTACGGGGCAGTTAGGAATTGAGCACCTTTTTGATGATGTTTTTGATATAGTCGCGAGTAAGTATATCCCCAAACCAGCTCCTGAACCATATGATGAAATGATTAAAACGTTTAATATAGACCCCAAAAGATCTTTAATGGTGGAAGATATGGCGAAAAATTTAAGACCGGCGGCGGACCTTGGTATGATTACTGTTTGGCTAAGACATAATAAAGATTGGTCATCGGAGGATTCAGACGGCGAGCATATTCATCATGAAATAGACGATCTTAAATTATGGTTAAAGAGAATTATCGACTAAAATTATGGCTGTAAATGACAGCAGAAATGGCTAGCTACATTTTGCTGGCCTTGAGTTGCTAAATTAAACGAAGAGAAAGTTAATAATATGACCGATAACCAACTTGAGAATATAATAGAACGAGCTTGGGAAGAACGAGACTCAATAAATACCAATACCAAGGGCGAATTTAGGGAAAGTGTAGAAGAGGCACTCAGCTTGATGGACTCAGGGGCTGAGAGAGTAGCTTCGCCTATGGGAGGGCATAAATGGCAGGTTAATCAGTGGTTAAAAAAAGCTGTCTTACTTTCATTCAGGCTAAACGACATGGGTGTGATACCGGGTGGACCGAAAGATATCGAGCGTGGGATGTCTAGTTGGTGGGATAAAGTACCATCTAAATTTTCAGGCTGGACCGAACATCAGTTTAGGGATTCTGGGCTGAGGGCAGTGCCGAATTGTGTGGTGCGGAGATCGGCTTATATTGCCTCCGGGGTTGTTTTGATGCCAAGTTTTGTCAATATAGGTGCATATGTTGACAGCGGTACCATGGTTGATACCTGGGCAACAATTGGTTCTTGTGCTCAAGTCGGTAAAAATTGTCATATCTCTGGAGGTGCGGGAATTGCAGGAGTGTTAGAACCTATGCAGGCGGATCCTGTCATTATCGAGGATAATTGCTTCATTGGAGCTCGCTCGGAAGTCGCGGAAGGGGTTATAGTCGAAACCGGCTCAGTTTTAAGTATGGGCGTCTACATCGGAGCTTCAACTAAGATTATAAACCGGGATTCTGGAGAAGTGATTACAGGAAGAGTTCCCGCGTATTCTGTTGTTGTGCCTGGTTCAATGCCTGGCAAGGCATTACCGGATGGATCCCCGGGGCCATCGCTGTACTGTGCTGTTATTGTTAAGCAGGTTGATGAACAAACGCGATCTAAAACATCAATTAATGAACTGCTCCGCGATTAATGGGGTCCAATAAAAGTGATTTGATCGATCCAATCGAACTCAGTCAAAGACTTATTCGCTGTCCCAGTGTTACGCCCATAGAGGGTGGAGCTCTCGATGAGTTGCAGGCGGTCCTGGAAGGAATAGGGTTTAAGTGCACTCGGCTGGTTTTTTCCGAATCCGGAACTCCAGATGTTGACAATATATACGCTAGAATAGGTGAGGACGGTCCTAATTTCTGTTTTGCCGGTCATTCAGATGTTGTTCCACCGGGACAGTCATCTGAATGGAGCGGGGACCCTTTTTCAGGAATGATAGCAGATGGAAAACTTTTTGGCCGTGGGTCTTCGGATATGAAATCGGCAATTGCAGCCTTTGTTGCTGCTGCTGAGCGTTTCATAAAAGAAAAATTTGATAAAGGAAGATTTTCCATCAGTTTATTGATTACAGGTGATGAAGAAGGGCCGGCGATCAACGGGACAGTTAAGGTTTTGGAATGGATGGAAGAAAATAACGAGAAGATTGATTGTTGTATCGTTGGAGAACCAACTAATCCAGATTTTCTTGGAGGGATGGCAAAAATTGGTAGACGTGGAAGTTTGACAGGGTGGTTGACGGTTTTTGGAACCCAAGGCCATACTGCCTACCCTCATTTAGCAGACAACCCACTTTCGCGATTAGTCAAAATGCTAGCGCCTTTATCGGAAGAGACTCTTGATGAAGGAACCAAATATTTTCCTCCTACAACGGTTGCGATTGCTTCCATCGATACTGGAAATTCGGCCAGTAATGTGATCCCCAATAAGGCAACGGCAACTTTTAATATCAGATTTAATGACAGTAGAACGTCTGAGGAAATAGAAAGTTGGTTAAGAAATATATTTGAAAAGGTTGGCGGAAAGTTTGAGCTTGAAACGGCTTGTTCATCAAATGCTTTTATTACGCAACCCGGTGCTTTGAGCGAAGATCTAGTGGACTCTGTGAAGGAGGTTACCGGGCTATATCCTGAACTAAGCACTACGGGGGGGACCTCAGATGCTAGATTTATAAGAAAATACTGTCCAGTTATAGAATTTGGTGGTGTTGGAAAAACTATGCATAAAATCAACGAACATGTTGAGGTAGAAGATATTCGCGTTTTATCGGATATTTACTTCGCTCTGCTAAGGCGTTTCTTCTCCCGTTTCTCTGGATAATATTATGCTTCCAACGATACCTCAGATTGCCATGGCGTTACATGGTGTTTGGTTAATTGCTTGTCGAAAACCCACATGGGAAGTGCATTTTGATGTTTCGACAGAAGGGTTTTGGAAATCGTTGTTTGCCGCAGTGCTGGTTTTACCAGCCAATATTTTGATAACTTTTATTAGTAGCATTAGCTTGTCTGAAACTGATTATGGCTTGCATCAGGCACTTCAAGACCTATTGATCTACAGCATAACATGGTTGGTATATCCTGTATTGATCATCAACGGTTGCATTTTTTTTGATAAGTACGAAAGAGCACTGACCTATTTAGTTCCGTATAATTGGGCCTCTGTCCCGCTTGGTTACATCGTTGCTACGGTAACAATAGTGAGTGGTTATGTCTCTAATACTTCCTCACTGACGTCGTTTTTATTAACGATTGTCTATGCTGTAGCGATATTCTTATTTTTTGAGGTGGCACGCCAAGGTCTAAAGATTTCAAAACTTGCAGCGATTGGTGTTGTTGCATTCGATTTTATTTTGAGTATTTCTCTAATGTCGATGTTGGAGAGTTTAAAACTGTAGATGCAACTATGGCTAATTATTATTATCATAATCAGCTCCGGCAAAATATAGTCCAGCCGCTGGTGCCGTTGGGCCCGCAATCGACCGATCTTTAGCTTCTAGGATCCTGATAACGTCTTGCTCCGTCCATCTCCCTTCTCCAACTAGTTTGAGGGTTCCAACAATGTTTCGGACCTGATGATGCAAAAACGATTTAGCTTCTGCAAATATTTGGATTTCGTCGTCAATCCTATTTACGATTATGTCTCGAATTGTTTTTTCTGGCGATAACGCTTGGCAGTGTTTCGCTCTAAAGCTTGTGAAGTCATGTTTTCCTATCAATACAGTGGCTGCCTTTTGCATATCAATTTCATTTAACCGACGGGGGACAAACCAGACTCGTCCAATGTCCAAAGCAGGTGGTGTTGTGCGATTTAGAATTCTATATAAATATTTGCGATTTATCGCAGAAAAACGGGCGTGAAAGTTTTGATCGATAGGTATTACCTCAAGAACAGTAATGGGTTGTTTGCCAAGATGATAATTCATAGCTTTCTTTATTGTTTCTATGGAAAATTGTTCTGATTCAAGCTCAAAATGTGCGGCCATCGATAACGCGTGCACCCCCGAGTCAGTTCGCCCTGCGCCAATCACTTCGGTTTTCATTCCGGAAAAAGATTCCAATGCGTGTTCTAATGATTCTTGGATGGAAGGCCCATTATTCTGCTTTTGCCAACCTACGTAATTACCGCCATCATATTCTATGCTAACTTTAAATTTTGGCATTTATCACAGAGCTCTTGGTTATTTTTATATTGTCTTATTACATGATTAAGGTCTTTGGTAAATTCATAAAAAAACCATACATAAGCATATGTTTATATGTTGACATAAAGAGTTGTGCTTATTATATTATATTTGGCGCCGATTTGAGCTTCAGCTTGCGGGCGCGAGAAAAATGCAGCTAAAGCGTGGGAGGTTATCCCACAAAACGGGGGCCTCGACTATGTGCTCCTTTTTATATTAGCGGCATCGATGAAAGTCATTTTGCTAATTCATTTAGTCATAGGAGAAATAAATGTCATTGAATTCTAAAAACCCAGAGACTCAGGTCCTTCATGCGGGATATCGTGCTGATCCATCTACAGGCTCTGTTGCAGTTCCAATCTACCAAACAACTTCCTATCAATTCCAAAGTACAGAGCATGCAGCTAATCTTTTTTCTCTAAAGGAACTTGGCAACATTTACACCCGCATAATGAACCCAACGTGTGATGTTCTTGAACAGAGAATTACGGCTTTAGAAGGTGGTGCTGCGGGCTTAGCTGTTAGCTCTGGTCAAGCTGCATCAGCTTTATCTATTCAAAATCTTGCGAAAGCAGGTGACAACATAGTGAGTTCAACCGATTTGTACGGTGGAACCTGGAATTTATTCAATAATACATTAAGGGATCAGGGTATAGAGGTACGGTTTGTCGATCCATCGGATCCCCAAAACTTTCTCAAAGCGACGGATGAGCAAACGCGTGCTTATTATGCAGAAACTTTACCTAATCCAAAACTTCATGTGTTTCCGATAGAGGAGGTCGCATCAATTGGTAAAGAACTTGGTATTCCATTGATTGTTGATAATACGGCAGCACCTATTTTATGCCGTCCATTTGATCATGGTGCTGCAGTGATAATCTATTCCACAACCAAATATATAGGAGGTCATGGAACGTCGATAGGAGGCATGATTATCGATAGTGGCACATTCCCTTGGGAGAAATATCCAGAACGGC
>CALIMD010000266.1 GCA_938028645.1 uncultured Alphaproteobacteria bacterium | reverse complement strand
GATTAAAAGGGGTCGGAGTATGGCCATACCGCCTTTCATGGCTCCTGCCGACATTAACACCTCAGGAACAAATAGTATCCCGTCTCTAAAATCGATACCTACAATGCGCATTCCCTCTACTAACGCCTTAGTCAGGATATCATACGGCGCCCAACCGCGTTCCAACAGAATATTGACCGCTTCCTCTATTTCTTCCTTGAGGCCATCGTATAAGTCGTCATGCATTTGTTCGACAAGGTCTTCATCGCTCAAATCGGAGAGGATTATATCTTCTTCGTCGGTCATTGGTTTTTTCCCAGACTAAAAGAAGAACACTTCATCAATTTTATTAGCAAGACTAGCTAGGTAACGACGACATATGTCGCGTCTCGAACAAAAGACAGATTTACGCTATGTTTTTATTGAAATTCTGTAATTTAGGTCTTTTTCCGATTATAAAGTTGTTCGAGCTTATCACCATATAATTCGGTTATTTTGTGACGTCTTATTTTTAGCGTTGGGGTCATAAGGCCATTATCGGTCTGAAAAGGCTCCCACGCTATGACGGTGTGCCTTATCTTCTCAAGCTGAGATAATCCCGAGTTAATTTCAGACATGATCGAGTTAACCTTGCTTCGAAGTAAATCATTTTCTGATAGTTCTAATAGGCTCTTATCTTCATTGTTATCCCGACACCATTCGCTGATAAACTCTTCCGAAGGAACAACCAGAGCAACTAAATATGGCTTTTTATCTCCGTACACCATCGCTTGATTAAATTCTGGTCTTAAAGTTATAGCACCTTCTACACGCGCAGGTGCAATATTATCCCCTCCCGAGTTCACTATAATATCTTTTTTTCGATCCGTGATTTCCAGGAAACCGTCGCTCTGTATTACCCCTATATCACCGGTGTGTAACCAACCATCTATTATAGTTTCTTTGGTCGCTTTTTCGTCGCGCCAGTAACCATCCATTACGAGTTCCCCACGGACAAGTATCTCTCCATCATCCGCAATTTTAAGTTCAACTCCCGCCAAAGCTGGTCCTACTGTTTCTATCCGTATATTCCCGGGGCGATTGCAACTTATCACTGGTGAAGCCTCTGTCTGTCCGTAACCTTGAAGGATATTGATGCCAAGTGACAAAAAAAAGTCGCCAATTTCCGGGTTAAGTGCAGCACCCCCAGATACAAAGGTTTTTAGCTGTCCTCCAAACCTCTCTCTAACTTTCTTGCGTACTAATTGATCCAGCATCATATTTTGTATGTTTTCGATCCAATTCATTTTGAAATTTGAACTACGGGATTTTTTACCCATTTCCAGGGCCTTGAAGAAAAGTTGCGCTTTTATTCCACCATTTCGTTCAACGCCTTTGCGGATACGATCATGCAGCGACTCATATAATCGCGGCACAGCTGTCATGATCGTTGGTTTGGCCTCTTGAAGGTTTTGGGCTACCTTGTCTGGCCCTTCTGCGTAATAGATTTGTGCCCCTATCGAAATGGGAAAATAAAGTCCGCAGGTATGTTCGTAAGAATGTGATAAAGGTAGAAGGGATAAAAATTTTTCATCTCCGAGTCCAAATTCTGTCAATAAATCATAGGCTGAAAAACAGTTTGCCAAAATAGATCCGTGTGTGAGCATTACACCTTTCGGGTTACCGCCAGTTCCAGATGTATAGATGAAGCAAGCAATATCAGTCCTCTGGATTGAATGAGACTGCCCGCGAATATCAACTGTATTTTCCGATCCTGAGGCAAGCATGCTATCCCATTTAATCTGATTTAACCCATCAATTTCCTGCTCTAAGAAATTATCTATCGCTATGACGGTTTTACACGTTTCACTCTTCGTTGCAGCTCCACTAAATTTTTGCATTAACCCCTGTGTAGATATAAATGCCGCTTTAGCCTGTGAATGCTCTGCCACATAAAAGTGATCATCTGTAGTATTAGTTGTGTACGCGGGGACAACAACTGCGCCAATTGCTGTAATTGCTAGATCGGCGATGACCCATTCCGGACGATTCTCGGAAACAATCATAACACGATCCCCTTTGTTTATACCAATGGAGATTAAACCGTTTGCAATTTTACAAACTTCATCAGCAACATCGCCATACGTCTTGCAACGATATATCTCTTCTTTCTTACCCCAAAGAAACGGTTTATCATCCAATAGATCCGCTTGATCAAAAAACATTGATGCGAGATTGCTTAACGCCTTGTAATCCATTATTTACTCCCGGCACTCTAAAACTGCTGAACAATAAAAGCACGGTTGCTGCGTGACAGATAAACTATAATATCAAAAGGTCTTTAGTCCCATGGAAAAAATCGAGAAAACAGGTCCTAATTCAACTTATAAAATAGGAGTTCTACCAAATTGGGACTTATCAGACCTTTACCCTGGACCAAAATCAAAAGAGTTAGAAAGTGACCTTGCTAAACTGAGGGTAAATGCTGAGAACTTCGAGAAAAAACATCAAACCAATGTAGCCGAAATGTCGGGAACTATACTTGCTCGTTGTATAACCGAATACGAGAAGATCGACGAAACCATCGGCCGTATAATGTCATACGCACAGTTAATTTAC
>CALIMD010000265.1 GCA_938028645.1 uncultured Alphaproteobacteria bacterium | reverse complement strand
CCATGCCCCCCAGAACGCCAGAAGACTGAATGGTGCAATAATGTAGAAAACCCAACGCCAGCTATAGGCTTCTGATATATAACCTCCGACCGTGGGCCCTATTATTGGACCGCAAACCACTCCCATGCCCCAAATGGCAGTCGCAAAACTATGTAAGGTTCTTGGAAATACACCTAAAATAATGGCCTGTGAGAGTGGAACTAGAGGCCCCCCAAATGCCCCCTGAAAAACTCGATAGACTACTAATTCAGTTAATGTTGTCGCCTGTCCGCACATAATAGATGAGATGGCAAACCCAGAAACAGCTGTTAGCATCAAATGCCTTTGGCCAAACCTTGTTGTAAGCCATCCTGTCATTGGCGTAACAATTGCTGTTCCGACAATATTAAAAGTTACAGTCCAAGCGATTTGATCTTGAGTAGCGGCTAATGCTCCCTGCAATTGAGGAAGTGCAATATTCGCTATTGTGATACTCATCGCGTATAACGTCGAGGTTAACGTCAAGGTTGCTAGAATTAACCATTGAAGCAGTGAAACTCTCTGCCCTGAAAAATGGGTGTCCTCTGGCATGCGATTTTTTACTTTGAAACTTTTTACTTATTAACCGGCCAATAGAAGACGTAGCTATCGCTATTAGCCAGTAATAACTTATTGCATCGTTGAAAGACGTGTTGCGTTTACTCTTTGAACCTGAATCGCTTCACGATCAATAAGCTCGCCAACCTTTGGAGCAACTTCTTTTGTCCAGAAGTCACTCTGGTAAACCGCCTCATAAAGCCGTTCTCGTTCAGCTTCGCTTTCAAACCTTCGTATCCAAAAATAAACCGATTCATCTTCTTCACCTTGAAAGCTTCCACAGATAACGGCTCCTTTTGATACTTGGAAAGGAATTATTTCATTCTCCATAAAATCTAACCATTGCGCCATTTTTCCAGGGCGTATTTTATATTGACGTAATTCAAAGAAAGCCATCGTGATACTCCAATCAATTAAATGATGCCGAACAATAACGATTGTTTATAATAAGATCGATGATAAGAAGTAATGGATCACGTCCGTGACATAAACACATCATCTTTCATATTATTGTAAATTTAAAACAAACTATTTTAAATGGATCCAATTGTGTCAAAATTAACAATATCAGATATTAGTGCTTACGATGAAGAAGGATATCTAACCCCAATCGATGTAATGAGCAGCAAGGAAGCTGAGAAGTTTTACGCAAACTATTATAGAGTTCAGAAAGAAAATGATGCAGATCTTACCTTGATACTGCGAAGCAAACCCCATCTAGTCTTTCCATGGTTGTTTAACCTTGTAAAAAATCCCGCTGTAACCGATCCCGTCAGTTCAATACTGGGACCTAACCTCTTAGCGTGGGGCACTAGTTTTTTTGCGAAACCCGCAAATGAACCAGGTTTTGTAAGCTGGCATCAGGACGCAAATTATTGGGGATTAGAGCCTCATGACGTTCTAACAGCCTGGATAGCATTTACACCAAGCCTGCGAGAGAATGGCTGTATGCGCATTTTACCTGGCAGTCATTTAAAAGGATCCTTAGAACATAAAGACACGTTTTCCAAAGATAATCTTCTGACGCGTGGTCAGGAAATATCGGTTGAAGTCAACGAGAAAGAGGCAAAGGATATCATTCTTTCTCCAGGGCAAATGTCCCTTCACCACGTTAGTATTGTCCACGGCTCTGATCCAAATACAAGCTCTATCGACAGAATTGGTTTTGCAATTCGATATATATCCACCCATGTTAAACAAAACGGCAGCAGAACATCTGCAACCCTGGCCAAGGGAACGGATGAATATAATCACTTTGATTTAGAACCATATCCAGAGAGCGAATTGGCTATTAAATCAATAAATTACCGGGAAAAAGCGCTGAAGCGCCAACATGAGATACTTTACAGAGGGGCGCGCTAACCCCCTCGGGTTTAGTGACGTCGTTCATACTCATGTACACACCGAAGTTTACGGCTCGCGCGGGAAACAAGATAAGAGCTCAGTTGTTGCTAATCTCGCTCTTTCCAGCTCCAAGAGAAAAACGTTCATCGTTATATTCTTTGACAGTTGTGGTCGCATATTTTTTAGGGATATCGGCGTTCATGCATGTATCAATGCAGGAAATAGGCGTGTCATAATTAGGGCGTGTAAAATAGCCAATTGACATCCTAGCCGACTTACTCCGCTCGTGGAGTTGAGGTATAGAAACGCGATGTGGGGTAGAGACCCAACGATCATTGGTCCAACGCATCAATAAATCACCAATATTGACTATAAATGTGTTGTCGATTGCTGGGGCATCAATCCAATTACCATCCCGAGACTGAACCTGAAGGCCTCCTGAAGATGCTTCATTGCGTAAGATTGTCATCATCCCTAAATCTGTGTGGATACCGCACCTTAACTGACCGGGTGATAAATCCCGGTCCGGAGCTGGATAGTTTAGAAGCCGCAACTGGCTGGCATGCCTATCAAGTTTTTCGTGGAACCAATTTTTTGGCAAACCCAGAGCGACAGCAAAATAACCCGCCATTTTTAGGGAAAGAGACTCCATAGCAAGAAAATAGGAAGTCATCGCCAGTTTAAGATTAGGTGATCCCGCTGGCCACAAGTTGGGTGCGAAATTAGGGTAAGAATTTTGTTGAGCATGGTAGCTATCATTAGGGCGATCGAACGGACCTATCGCAAAAACTTCCTTATAATCAGGCGGTGTGTCACCACCATGCATCTTCGCCAGTGTTTCCTCACCATATGGGATATAGCCACGGTTTTGATCGTCTCGAGGCCGGCGAACCTTCATTTTCTCCTCCATGGGTCGATCAAAGAATTTTCGGCCGTGTTTATAAAGAGAATCTTGAATGGACAACGGTATATTGTGATTTTTGATAACTAGAAAGCCTATCTCACAACAAATTTTGTCAAGTTCCCGAGCCGCTGAATTTGCGTCCGCTGTCTCAAATTTGGCTAAATCCAGTATTGGAATAGTAGCAGTCAAGGATCATCCCCTAATATATTAATCATCGAAAAATAATTATTGTTATCTGCTATAACTCTTCATAATAAATTAGCGCATATTATCAAGCCACCGGTAATAGGCAACAGATGCAGGCAAGAACCAGGGATTGCCATTATAGAATGGGCGGGTTTTGAAGCCTATTTTTTCCAATCCCATTATATCTGCACCGGAGGTTAAAAGACTTTCACCCAGCCGTGTGCCAAGGTAACTCGCCATTCCAACACCTGACCCACAGTAACCCATGGCATAGTGTAAACCATCATTATTGCCAATATGTGGCAGCTCATCAAACGTGTAAGCAACGAACCCCATCCATGAATGAGAGATTTTTATATTCGATAATTGAGGGAAAATTCGAATTAATTCCTTTCTCAATAAACTCCCACTTTTATGCAAGTTTGAATCCCCACTGGTTACTCTACCCCCAAATATTATTCTAGTGCCGTCGGGTGAGGGGCGATAGTAGTAAACTACTTTCCGGGTATCACTTACCACACGTTTCTTTGGCATTAATTCATTCATTAAATCCGGGTTTATTGGCTCCGTTGCAATCATATAACTACCAATTGGAATAACACGGCGGCGAAGCCATGGTGTTAACTTTCCAGTATATCCATTTGTTGCAATTATCACCTCTCGAGCAACAAAATCTCCCTCTGTAGTCGTTAACTCAAATTTGCCTGCCGATCTTTTTAAATCCGCCACACGGGAATTCGAAATAATAGATACACCTGCCTCTATTGCTAACGTCAAAATTCCTTGATGGTAACGGGCTGGATCCAGAGAAGCGTGGGATCTAAGAACAACCCCCCCGTGATAGACATCAGAGCCAAGTTCGTTTTTTTGTTCTCCCCTTGGCACTACCTCCGCTTCTACCGTAAGTTCAGCAGGTTGGTTCTCTATTTGGTTAACTAGAATATCAAATTGTTTACCACTATGAGCGGCATAGAAACGTCCCGGTACTGCGAATGAACAGTCTATTTTTTCTTTTGACACAAAGTTCTTAATCCAAGATAGGGAATTGTGCCCTTCCTTGATGATACTAACGGCAATGTCCACTCCATATTTGGCCACTAGCGTGCTATATTGAGGTTTTATACTGGTACTCACCTGACCACCATTACGGGAACTGCAACCCCACCCAGCATCTTTAGCATCGAAAACTGTAACAGAACGGCCCGCTCGGGATAAAGTCAAGGCTGCGCAAAGACCTGTGTATCCCGAACCAATTATAGCCACATCGAGGCCTCGATCTATAATTTTGGACTTTAGAGAGGGGCGAGGCGTCATGTCCCACCAGTATGGACTAGTTTTAAAATCCCCTGAAAAAATACTCACGTCTCAAATATCTTCGGCATTATTCATCGTGATATCAATAATAAATGGATTCCCCACTCTACAATAAACCAAAGTTTGGCAGGTGTTAAAGTTTAAATAACTTAGATTTTGAAGAAAGGCTGCACTAAACGAGCTGCTATACCCGAAAAACGAAGTGGAGCATCAGTAATCGCCAATGCAATGCAGTCTTCTGCATCACGAGCATGCGGCTGATGTTCAAAATCACCATATGCTTCTTGTATATCTCCCGGACCGTATTCGCCAGTCACGTCATGAAAGCCTCCGGAGAGAACGACTGTCAGTTCTCTCCCAGAGTGGCTATGCTCTGGGACAGGTTTGCCTGCTGGAATAGAGATAAGTCTTGCCGAAGTTGCTCTATCACTTAATTCTATTGGGAGATGACGTACCCCTAAGCCTAAATTCTTCCAAGCAAGAGCTCCTAAATCGTTGCCCACGTAGGTCGCCAAAGGTTGAGGAACAATCGAGCCAAATTTTCTGCCATTTACTGGTTCGTTTTGTTCCAGTGACGAGATCCTATCGCTATCTATCTTATCTAGGATAGAACCAAACATATTTTCCGATATGCATGCCTCATCAGCTTCATCTAATAATATGCCTCCAATAGTCTCCATACCTCTCAATAAGCCGGAGGATGAATCACACATCGATAAATGTGTCGCTACTGCTAATGCCCAGCCCTCACTTAGAGCTCCCGATGCATAATCTAACATCAGTTCATCACTTGGATGGTGCGTGATATTCATTAATTTTCCCCTAATTCCTTGCGAAGCCGCTTAAATGCTAGCCGTATTCTTGATTTAACTGTTCC
>CALIMD010000264.1 GCA_938028645.1 uncultured Alphaproteobacteria bacterium | reverse complement strand
AGTGCCTTCCTAAACCCAAGTAAAATATTGGACTCACTTAATAATTCAGGAAGGATTATCCCGTCTGTCGCCCCAGGTCCATAGATAATATTAAAAGGTATTCCGAATCTGTTATGCGCTTCCAAAAATGATGAAATGGTTGGATCGGGCAGCGTCCAATCGGCTTTCATTTTTATAATGTTTTTATCTAATAAAAACCTTCCCACAAGGTCGCTCGACACAAGGGTGTTTTTGTTAATTTTGCATGTAAGACACCAATCTGCTGTCACATCAACGAAAACAGCCTTGCCGTTCTTAACAATTTTGGGGATCAGGCTCGGATTAAATTCCTGCCAAATTAGTTTATCGCCGGTTGATACGATATTTACCAGCTGGCTATTTGAATTTCTATTGGTTGAAGGTGGTTTTGAATTTGCAATTATTAAAAGAGCTAAGACACCGATGAGCGGACTTAGGATTTTTAGAGAATTTCGACCGCTTAAATGAAAAACCCAAAGCGCAAGAAATGCTGAAGTAATCAATACAAAACTGATAATAAATGAATTAGTATTTAACTGTTTGTATAAAACGGATAAAATCCAAACGGCAGTAAGAATTAGAATGACGCCTAAAATGATTTCTAATTTATGCATCCATGTCCCAGGTCGTGGTAGAAATCTCAAAAGCTCCGGCTTGATGGATATTAATAAATATGGAAGTGATAATCCTAATCCCATTGTTAGAAATATTGATAATATTTCAATAGGCCCTTGACTTAATGCAAAGCTTAGCGCAGTTCCTACAAAAGGCGCAGAACAGGGAGTAGCCAGAACGGTAGCAAATGCTCCAGTAAAGAAATGGTTCACCTTAGAACTGGTTTTTTCATCTAAGTTGGACAAGCTAGCTGATCTGGTTTCAAGCCAAATAAGAGATTGGGGAATTTGAAAATGAAACCAACGAAATAAGCTACCTGCGAAGCCAAGTAAAATAAGGCAAATGAAACCTAAAAAAACGGGTTGCTGAAAGTGCATGCCCCAGCCAACACTTACGCCCGCTTGTTTTATGATGATGGCTAATATAGCTATGATCAAAAAAGAAAAAATAATGCCGTAGGCTGAGTAAATAAAACCATTCCTAACGGCCCGTCGGTCTAAGCCAGAAGAACGCGTAAATTGGAGAAGTTTTATTGTTAATACAGGAAGAACACATGGCATGAGGTTTAGAATTAAACCTCCCATTAAGGCGGTTAATAAAATGGTAAGCCAATTGAAGATACTGTAGGATTTGGCCGGTTTAGTGATTAGTTTTCCGCGTATAGATCTTTGCACTTCTATAGACTTTTTGCCATCGACAACAGTTATCGTAATGGGTATCTCGGCAAGACTGGTATCTATCGGTATATCATTGGATAAAACGAACGATGCATTTAACCGATCAGCTGACATAGCAATCTCCGGTTTTCCGAATCTAAAAGCATTCCCGGATTCAATAAAAATATCAGGTTTGATGAGAGGGTGTTCCGATTTTACTTTAATAAGGATTGAGCTTTTATTAGCCTTGACGTTAAGGATCTTAAATCCTGGCCAAGTTGTTTTTGTTGGCACGCGCTTTTCGAAAGAATATATCGACGCCGCGTGATCAGTCTTTACTGCATTTCCACCTGGAATTGTTAGATTGAGACTTCCGTCTATAGGAACACAAATATCCTTACATGCAAGTGCTGTGATATTTGCGTGCAAAACTAATGGTTCTTTCGCTGTTTTTAAGATAACTGTTATTGGGAATATGACCTTTTTTTCATATCCAAAATTTTGCATACCTTCAAAAATAAATCGTTTGGGCGCTGGCCAAAACCATTTTATCTCAGATAGATTTTCGCTATTTTCAAAATTAATTTCTGGAGGATATCCTGCGTCTCCAGGATTACGCCAATAAATCTTCCAACCAGCTTTGAGTTCAAATTCCAGACCAAGCGACACTTTATTTGAGGCGCCTATGTTACTTACTCCGCTAATTAAGCGAAAGTTTGCTATGTCTGTAACAGCCCAACCGGAACTTCCAACAACGTTTAACGACGCTTTGGTTGGTATTATAAAAACTATGATGATAAATATGAGAATGTATTTGTATGACATGATTTAAAATTTTTTCATCTGAACCAGATAGAATGCTATAAACTTGAATTCATCCATTTTAATTAAAATTATAAAAGTACTTAGTAGATAAGGAAAATGCGCTTAATGTATGAGCTTATACTCTAGACCAGTAACGAACTATGGGACTACCTCTTTAAGTGGAGATAACGTTTAATATGGAAAGTCCATTCCTCTCAGGAAAACTAATTGCAGCCATGCCTACCATGAGCGATCCTCGTTTCAAACGATCTGTTATTTGTATTTGCGCTCACAATGAAGATGGGGCTATTGGTATTATAATCAATAAAATAATAGAATCCCTCTCTTTTTCCAAAATTATAAGACAGCTCAAACTAAAAAAAAATAAGGTCAAAAAGTATTACACAGAAAGAATCTATTTTGGAGGTCCAGTAGAGACGGAACGAGGTTTCATATTACATAGTTCTGACTATTCCTCGGAAAATAGTACTTCTATAAATACTGAAATAAGTATGACGGCTTCTACAGAAATACTACAAGCACTTATTGATGGAAATGGCCCTAATAAAAGTATTGTTGCGTTGGGATATGCCGGTTGGGGCCCCGGTCAGTTAGATACAGAAATTCGGTCTAATAGCTGGCTTAGCGTTCAATCGGATCCAGAACTTATATTTTCGGATAAAACGGCTGATAAATGGGATATGGCCCTAGAAAAGATAGGCGTGAACCCAGCACTTTTATCCACTGAAGCTGGGAGAGCCTAAAAAAACTACCACCATCTAAATTAGATGCATACATTTTCAGATATCTATGGACGCATCGTAGGCTGCTATTGCTGCTGCTTGTACCAAATCGTTTACAGTTGCATTCATCTGGACGATTTGTACCGGTTTCTCCAAACCTAGAAGCATCGGACCTATTATAGTCCCCCCGCCTACCGCCTGAAGAAGTTTATAGCTTATATTTGCCGCGTGGAGCCCAGGCATAATCAAAATATTAGCGGGTCCAGAAAGTCGGCAAAATGGATAATTAGCCCGCAGAGACATGTCTAGGGCGACGTCGACATTCATCTCCCCGTCATATTCAAAGTCGACTTTACGCTCATCAAGAATTTTTACCGCTGCTCGAACTCTCTCCATATGTTCTCTGTGGGGATAGCCAAAATTTGAAAATGACAGTAGCGCTACTCTTGGTTCATAACCAAAGGATTTTGCTTTTTCAGCGGTTTGAATTGCAATATCTGCCATTTCTACTGCATCTGGTTCTTCATTTATATTTGTATCGGCGATGAATAGTGCAGTACTTCGTGTGACAACTAAACTACAAGTCATCAGCCGGTGTCCGGGTTTTGGATCGAGCACCCTCGTAATGTATTCGTGATTGACTCCAAAACTTCTGGTTAGGCCGGTCACCATGGCGTCTGCATGCCCATGCGCTACCATGGATGCGCCAAAAACATTCCGGTCTTGGTTAACCATACGGAGGACGTCGCGATATAAATGGCCATTTCGTTGCAGTCGCTTGTAAAGGCTTTTACTGTATTCTTCATTATGATCTGATAATCTAGCGTTATGTATCTCAAGGCTATCCAAACCAGAAAGCCCTAATTTTTCCAAACTCTTTTTTACAGTATCCTCTCTTCCGATCAAAATAGGTTGCCCATATCCGCTGGCTTGAAATGATATTGCAGCTCTTATTACTCGTTCTTCTTCCCCTTCTGCAAAAACCACACGTTTAGGTGCCCTTTTGACGCGTGAATAAATTCCACTTAAACTATTTGCTGTAGGGTTAAGCCGAGCTTTGAGTTGTTGTTCGTATATTTCAAAATTTTCTATGGGCTTGCGAGCTACACCTGTTGCCATGGCTGCTTTGGCTACCTCTGATGAAACTTTCACAATTAATCTTGGATCAAATGGTGCTGGAATAATGTATTCTTTCCCAAATTGTAATGGTTTCCCATATGCAGCATTGACCTCGTCTGGTACATCTTCGCGTGCTAAATATGCGATGGCATTCGCTGCAGCGATCTTCATAGAATCGTTTATTTCTGAGGCTTGGACATCTAAGGCTCCTCTGAAAATATACGGAAATCCTAGCACGTTATTTACTTGATTGGGGTAGTCTGAACGGCCTGTGGCCATAATTGCATCAGATCTGATGTCTGCTACTTCTTCGGGTGTGATTTCGGGATCGGGATTGGCCATTGCAAAGATAATTGGGTTCTCCGACATGGATTTGATGATTGTTTCAGAAAATGCACCCTTAACCGAAAGCCCCATCAAAACGTCCGCTCCGTCAGCAGCTTCCTCTAGCGTGCGCTTATCGGTAACTGCCGCATGCGCTGATTTCCATTGGTTCATTCCCGCCTCACGGCCTTTATAAACCACTCCCTGAGAGTCACATATAATGATATTTTCTTGGGGCATCCCCATAGCTTTGAATAGTTCAACGCCTGCAATGGATGCCGCGCCTGCTCCGTTTACGACTAAACGCGTTTTCTCAATCGATCTATTTGTCAGATACAGCGCGTTAATTAGGCCAGCGCATGAAATGATAGCGGTACCATGCTGATCATCATGAAAAACAGGTATATCTAAAATTTCCTTAAGTCTCTGTTCTATAATAAAACATTCAGGAGCTTTGATGTCTTCAAGGTTTATACCACCAAAGCCTTTACCCAAAAATTTTACACAATTGATAAATTCATCCACATCCTCAGTGCTTACCTCGAGATCAATTCCATCAATATCTGCAAATTTTTTAAATAAGACCGCTTTTCCCTCCATTACAGGTTTAGAGGCTAAAGCTCCGATATTACCAAGCCCAAGTACGGCGGTTCCATTCGAAATAACGGCAACGATATTACCTTTAGAGGTATAGTCGTAAGCTCGCGCGGGTTCCTGTTCTATTTCAAGGCAGGGTACGGCCACTCCAGGAGAATAGGCTAAAGAGAGATCTCTCTGTGTTGTTAGATCCTTCGTTGGGGCGATTTCAATCTTCCCAGGTTTACCAGTAGAGTGAAAATCTAGTGCCTCTTGATCACTTATTTTTCTGGGTCCATCCATATTCTTTTCATCCCCTAATTCATAAGCTTGGTTTTTTATTTCACTTTACAGACGTTAAGCTTAACCAAACTTACTTAAAAGGGAAAGCCACGGATTGAATTTGCGACATTTGGTTGATAAAAAAAGGGACCTTGTCTTTAGAATTATTGGTAGCTAAGACTATTAATGTGTTTTTTAGTTCGATAGTTGTGCGTCTCTATTAGAAGAATGCAGATAGGACCTTTTAAAAGAAAGTTGAATGAATATTCCTGACAAGCCTCACGCCCCAGTTAATTTTGATTTCAGAAACCAAACCTTGGCTGATAAAGTAGAGGGCGCAACCCCGATGCTTTCTCAGTATTTTGAGATAAAGCAACAGCATCCAGATTCTTTACTTTTTTTTCGAATGGGCGATTTTTATGAATTGTTTTTTGATGACGCCGTAAAAGCTGCTAGAGCCTTGGATATAACTCTGACGCGGCGTGGTAAGCACCAGGATCAAGACATCCCGATGTGCGGTGTACCTTTTCATGCTGCTGACGCTTACTTGGGTAGATTGATCAAACAGGGCTTCAGAGTTGCCATTTGTGAGCAAATAGAAGCCCCTGTTGAGGCGCGCAAAAGAGGTAGTAAATCTGTCCTAAAAAGGGCTGTTGCCAGAGTTATTACTCCTGGGACTATAACAGAAGAGTCTTTATTGGACGGTCGTAGCAACAACTACCTGGCCTGCATCATAGAAATACATGAAAGGCTCTCTATTGCCTGGGTAGATATATCGACGGGAGATCTCCAAACACAAAACTTGGAACCAGATCAACTTGGAACAGTACTTGGTAGAATTTCACCCACCGAAATATTAGTTTCAGAAAAACTCACAATCCAGAAAGAAGGCTCTGAAATTATAGGTCCACAGTTAAACGACTGGCGATCTAATTTAACGATACTGCCTCATAGCCGCTTTGATAGTGCGAACGGGATAAAAAGACTAGAGAAACTCTATAACGTTGCTACCTTGGATGCATTTGGCTCTTTTACAAGATCAGAATTATCCGCTTGCGGCGCTCTGGTTGATTATCTTGAAATTACACAGCAGGGTAATCTTCCTCGTTTAAACAGGCCTGTACAATGGAGATTGGACAGGACGTTAGAAATAGACATGGCGACCCGAACCAACCTCGAATTATTGAAGAAATTATCTGGACAGAAAAAGGGTAGTTTACTTGACTGCATAGACAAAACTCAGACAGGGTCTGGAGCTAGGTTGTTAGCTGCCCGTTTGTCGGCGCCCTCAAAAGAGGTTGATACTATTAATGGTCGTTTAGACGCTGTGAATTATTTTTTTGAGTCCGATCAATTGCGCGGGCAAGTACGTGAAATACTTAGAGCAACCCCAGATTTAGAGCGAGCCTTATCCAGGCTTGCTGTGGATAGAGGAGGACCAAGAGATCTACGAGCAGTATGTGATGGTCTTAAGGCGTCAGCCTCATTGGGAAAGTTAATTAAAAATTGGGAAACTGAACTATCGTATTTGCCACTGCATATTGAAAGAAATATAGAGCAATTAGGCTGTTACACGGATTTGGTAGATTTACTGAATAAAGCTTTAGCAGAAAACCTCCCCATGTTTGCACGCGATGGTGGCTTTATCGAGGTTGGTTATCATGCAGAATTGGACAGGTTAAAAGCATTAAAAGATGAGCGTCGTCAGCTAATTGCAGAACTGCAAAAAAAATATGCTGACGATTCAGGTATTAATTCAATTAAGATTAAACACAATAATGTTCTAGGTTATTTTGTAGAAGTAACCTCATTACATGCACCAAAATTAAATAGTCAGGAATCGTTTATTCATCGTCAAACGATGACCAATGCCACAAGGTTCACTACCATTGAATTAAAGGAACTAGAACGTGATTTGAGTCAGGCTGCTGATCGAGCGTTGGCCATAGAACAGGAATGTTTTTTGGAATTACGATATGCCGTTTTAGACTTGATAGATCATATTTCTCGAACGGCGGTTGGCATCTCTGAGATCGACCTTAGCAGTAGCCTGGCAGAACTGGCCATTGAAAAAAATTACGTGCGACCGATAATTAATGAAAGCTTAAACTTTAATATCTTGGACGGTAGACATCCTGTAGTCGAGGCTGAAATTGGTGATGGCGGGGCATTTGTATCTAATAACTGTGACCTTAGTTCTCAACAAAAACTATGGTTGATAACTGGGCCTAATATGGCTGGAAAAAGTACCTTCCTACGACAGAATGCATTGATAACAATACTTGCACATATGGGGTCCTATGTACCTGCTACATTCGCTGAAATAGGAGTTGTTGACCGTCTGTTTAGCCGGGTGGGAGCGGCGGACGATCTGGCCCGGGGCAGATCCACTTTTATGGTAGAAATGGTTGAAACGGCTGTTATCCTCAATTTAGCAACAGAGCGATCTCTAGTTATTTTAGATGAAATTGGAAGAGGAACGGCGACGTTTGATGGTCTTTCAATAGCATGGGCTGCAATTGAACACCTTCATGAAAATAGTCGCTGCAGGACGTTATTCGCCACTCACTATCACGAATTAACGGCACTAGCATCCAGGCTAACGTCTTTGTGTTGTAATACTATGAAAATTAAAGAATGGAAGGATGACATAATATTTCTCCATGAAGTCTCAAAGGGGGCGGCCGATCGTTCCTATGGAATACACGTTGCTAAACTCGCTGGGTTGCCCCCCAGCGTCATAACCAGGGCAAAAATAGTATTAAAAAACCTTGAAAAAGGAGAAAAAAACAAAGTTATAGAAAACCTAAATGAGGAATTACCTCTTTTTCAGAGTATTGAGAGTGAGGCCCATAGTCT
>CALIMD010000263.1 GCA_938028645.1 uncultured Alphaproteobacteria bacterium | reverse complement strand
AACTCTAAAGTATGAGCATCTTTAATGCCCTTTTTATATGAAACCCCAACCGCACGCTTGCCATCAAGCATAATCTTGGTAGCTAATACATTGGTAATAATTGTCAGATTTGAGCGGCTTTTAGCCGGGTTAAGAAATGCTTTTGCTGCGCTGACCCTCAATCGCTTGTGCGTGGTGCGCTGGACATATGAGACACCTTCCTGCTTCGCGCCATTGTAATCAGTATTTGATGGAATACCTATTGAGTTCGCACCTTGAATAAAAGCATCACAAAGTGGGTCTCTCCAATCAAGGTCATTAATTTTTAAATTCCCATCTTTGCCACGATAGGTTTCGTCACCAGCACCTATTTTCTGTTCGCATTTCTTGAAGTACGGCAAAACATCCGCATACCCCCATCCCTTGTTGCCTTTTTGGGACCAGGTATCAAAGTCCATTTTCTGACCTCGATTATAGACGTGACCATTTATAGAGCTAGATCCCCCTAACGTTTTTCCTCTAGGTACCGCGATCACTCTATTTGCAGTCCATTCAGTAGCCGTTGTCTCATACATCCAGTTTATTTTGGGGTTTACCAGTGTCTTCATGAATCCAGCAGGGATGTGAATGAAGGGGTTCCAATCACGTGGCCCTGCCTCTAACACACAGACGGTGTAACGCCCATTTTCAGTAAGACGGTTTGCCAAAACACAACCCGCAGAACCAGCACCGATTATGATATAATCATAGTTATCCGCCAAAAATAATCCCCATGAAACGTTCTTTTTTGAGAATAATCTTCCAGATGTGTAAAGTAAATCATATAGACAATCAAAAAGGCTTTGCTGGCCCCAAGACCCTAGTGGTATTAAGATAATTTATTAAATTCAGAATTCGTTTGAATAATATCGGAACAACTCTATCTTCCTGCTTACTCAGATGAAGAATGAGAAAGATAAACTTTTTATAAAACTTGAGGAAAGTGATTAGTAATGGAGGCAGGTGCTGCGTTAGTGAATACAATAATCAATGCTGGTATCGACACAGCATTCACAGTGCCAGGAGAGAGTTTCCTAGCCGTTTTGGAGGCGTTAAGATCCAACCAAAACAGGATCCGCCTCGTCTCTGTTAGACAAGAAGGGGGCGGGTCACTAGCGGCCCATGGATACGCACAAGTCAAACGAAAACCAGCCGCCGTCTTTGTCAGCCGCGGTCCAGGCGCTGCAAATGCGTCAATCGGGCTTCACGCAGCGCATCAAGATTCTATTCCAATGGTAATGTTTTTAGGCCAGGTACGCAGCCATATGAAGGGAAGAGAATCCTTTCAGGAAATTGATCCCAAAACCTCCTTTGGTTCAATGAGCAAAGCTGTTTTGGAGCCTAATAGTGCCCAAGAAATGGTGACAATGGCTCGTCAAGCTATTGAAATATCGCAATCAGGGCGTCCCGGTCCTGTCGTCGTAGTGATGCCCAGAGATTTTGGAGAAACCAAAGTTAATGAAATTATTGAGACAAGACCTTATGAGCGTAAACAAGTATTAAGTGATCAAAACTCTTTGAACGAATTAATTGATGGGCTTAATAAATCAGTAAAACCTATTTTATTAGCTGGTGAGTTAGCACGCGGGGAAAACGTTCGTGATTTATTAGTTGAATTATCTGACAAGTTGAGGGCACCAGTGATATCGGCATACAGGTGCCAAGATGTGGTAGAAAATCATCATCCATGCTACGCAGGCCACCTTGAAATCAACCCAGTTGAATATCAAGATAAACTGTTTAAAGATTCCGACTTTATCGCTGTTTTGGGCAGTAGACTGGATGGTATTACCAGTAGAGAAGAAACATTAATCAAAGATGATGATAAATGGGCCCACATTCATCCGGATAACATAGTTCTTAATCGTTTCAACTCCGATATCCCTGTTCAATCTGATGTTGTCCCCTTACTGACCGATATTATGGGCCGCATCGAACAAAAAGATCATAACGACAGCGTTTGGCGATCGAAGGCGCACAGTGATTATTTAAATTTTTCAACTCCCGGCAGTTATCCTGTACATGGGTCAGTTGATCTGTCGTATATTGCAGAAACTGCAAGAGAATTGCTATCTCCAAATTCTATTATACTAACCGATGGCGGAAGTTACGCTCGTTGGATTCATCGATTTTTCAAATTTGACGCCCCCTTAACTCAAGGAGGAACCGCCAGCGGAGCTATGGGAGGAGGAGTGCCGGGAGCGATAGGTGCTTACCTTGCAAGTAATGACGATCGTATGATTGTTGCTTTTGCCGGAGATGGGGGGTTCATGATGAGTGGCCAAGAGTTATCCACTGCTGTCAGGGAGCAAATACCGATAAAAATTATCGTTTGTGACAACAATATCCACGGGTCGATTCTTAAGGGACAGGCCGATAAATATGGTTTAGAGAACGCTTTTGGAACGATTATGGACAGCCCTGACTTCGCCCAAATTGCGCGCGCGTACGGTGCAAAAGCATGGACGGTAAAAACAACTGACGAGTGGCGATCATCTTTTGAAGAAGCATTATTCCACGACGGCCCCGCACTAATTCATCTTATTTTTGACCCCAGAGATATCGCTCCATACGGCAATGAAAAAGACGCTGTTTGATTCAAAAATGAAGGATTAATCCTTGTACTTCTTTTATTAATTCAAGAAGACAAAAATGCTTTGATAGCCTCTGTTTGGAAAGGCACATTTAAGGCTGGAGCATGACCGCATCCTTTGCATTCGAGAAGTGTTGGACAGGGCCCCCTATTTAGCATTGCATCTGTAGTTTTAGTTGTTAATAAATCAGAATACTCCCCTCGGAGAAGAAGGGTCTTTGCGGTAATAAAGTCGTACTCATCCCAAAGCGACCAGTCGTCCGGGTGTATAACGAATTGGCGCACTATCTTTGGATCGTAATGTGTAGTGAGTTTCCCATTAGGCACCCTTCTAGAGGATGCCTCTACTATTTTTCTCCATTCATCACCAGGAATATAACCGAAAGGGGCATATATATTTCTAAGATACCGTTCTAATTCATTCATGGAGTTGAATTCTAGTGTTTTTCCTACGTATTTTATTATACGCTCGATAGCGTCTTGTGCTAAATCAGGGCCAATATCATTAATTACCAAATGTGAAATACGCTTTTTCAGCAAGCCGCCGGCTGCCCACATTCCAAGAGATCCGCCCATCGAGGTACCTATCCACCGAATTTGTTCCATACCTAATTGATCACAAAGATCTGACGCAATTTGAGTGTAAACCTCGAAGCAATAATCTCTGTCGCCATTATTGGACCACTGACTTAATCCACGGCCGATAGTATCAGGCGCTATGATTCTGTACTTATCGGCTAATTCTCTTGCCAATGCATCAAAATCTTGCCCAACCCTCGCCAATCCATGCCATGCCAACACAGGCGGGAAATGGGGCTCACCCCACTCCAAATAATGTATTTCCCAACCGGAACAATTTATATATTTTGATGTCGGTTGATTTTCCGGCATATTCTTCTCCTAAAATTCGGATGGTATATTTACTGTTTGTTACAATTGTTAACTTGCATCTTTCAACTCGCAAGCTAAAACTCAACGCAGAGTTAAAAAACATTTTAATTTATGAGAATTTTATGTCTTTCGCTATATCTGTTGAAAATGTTACTAAAAGCTTCGAAGAAAGTCGCATTATTGATGATGTTTCATTTAATCTTGCCCCTGGAAC
>CALIMD010000262.1 GCA_938028645.1 uncultured Alphaproteobacteria bacterium | reverse complement strand
AAGCTCTCGTTCTTTCCTGTTTCCTTTAGCCGCTCAAAATATAGTTTTATGCATCCCCGTTTTATTAATTGGTTTTGCAATGGTTTGGTGGGAAACGGATCTGGCGGACCTGATTTTTAAATCTATTTCGGATGCTTATTTACAAGTCAGTACATTCGTTGCTGCCACTTTTTTGATTTTTTATAGTTGCGAGAAATTTTTCAATATTGATGCGGCTAGGGCACTGCGTAATGCTGTATTTTGGCAAGTTCCTATTGCTGCCGGATTAGGAGCGCTTCCGGGATGTGGGGGTGCTATAATTGTCGTCACCCAATATGTCACTGGACGGTTAAGCTTTGGAAGTGTGGTAGCAGTATTGACTGCTACCATGGGTGATGCTGCATTTTTATTAATAGCGCAGGCGCCATTGACGGGAATCTCGATGATGATAATGGGCCTGGTCGTTGGATCCTTAAGTGGATGGGTAGTCAACATTATTCATCACAAGGACTTTTTACTTAAAGAGACAATAATTGAAGTCGCAGCTAACGCGAGCAGGCAAGATGCCTCGAGTCCATTTCTTGACCTTATATGGTATTTGTTATTGGCTCCAGGTGTTATTCTTGCCATTCTTGTTGCGTTTCAGGCTGACGTAGACACAATGTTTGCCACAACACTCTTTGATAAACCTGCAACGTTGTTAGGAGTGATCGGTGGAACTTTAGCCGTTGTAATGCAATTAGCCCCCAGAGTGGGTTTTAGAGGAGACGTCGGTTTTTCCAGGAATGGAACAATTTTACGTCGTACGGTAAAAGAGACGAACTTTGTAACCTTGTGGGTTATCCTGGCTTATCTTGTATTTGAACTAGCGATTTATTTTTTAGCTATTGATCTAAAATTGATTTTTGAGGGATGGGCCGTGTTGACACCATTAATATCTGTTCTGATTGGGTTTCTGCCCGGCTGTGGCCCGCAGATATTAATAACTACCATGTATTTAGCGGGGTTCATTCCATTATCCGCTCAGATAGGCAATGCGATAAGTAACGATGGAGATGCTTTATTTCCTGCTTTGGCCATAGCGCCCCGTGTTGCCCTGATAGCCACCCTTTATTCTGGAATTCCCGCACTTATTGTTTCTTACGGGTGGTTTTTTGTGATGGAGTAATCTATCCGTATTGGGAACCAATTGATATAATTTCCAGGGTATTTGTATTCATCATTATGTCATTATTTGATAATTTGTGTCCTGATGGGAGCCAGCATGTCAGACATCATTGAGGCAATTGAAAATTGTATAGGAACCAATGCAGTCTTAAAGGGCGATGCTATTAGGGAAAGGATATCGGTTTGGGGGACTAATCAGCCGATGGAAGCATTGGCAATTGTGAGGCCTAAAAATACAGATGAAGTATCATCTGTTTTGAGATTATGTAACCAAGAAGGGCAACCGATTGTTCCACAGGGCGGAATGACAGGGCTGGTTAAAGCCGGTATGTCAAACAGTTCCGAGATAGCATTTTCAATGGAACGAATGAATTCTATTATCGATGTGGATTTTGAGACCGCCACGATGACTGTTGAGGCGGGTGTAACCCTTCAAGAAGCTCAAGAGGCAGCTGACGCGCATGACTTAATGCTTCCTTTGGATCTTGGGGCCCGCGGGAGCGCGACTATTGGAGGTAATCTATCGACTAATGCCGGCGGTAACCGCGTTATTCGTTATGGTATGACCCGCGAAATGGTACTTGGAGTTGAGGCAGTTCTTGCCGATGGAACGATTTTATCATCATTAAATAAGGTATTGAAGAACAACACGGGATATGATCTCAAACAATTATTTATTGGTGGTGAGGGAACCTTGGGTGTAATTACCAAGGCAGTTCTCCGATTGCGCCCAAAGCCTAAAAGTGAAAATACAGCATTCGTTTCAGTAAATGACTTTGCTAATGTCGTGAAACTTTTAAGACGTTTAGAGGTAAGCCTTTCAGGGAGCCTATCTGCATTTGAAGTCATGTGGTCCTCTGCATATAAAGTGCTGACAGGTGAACACTCACATAATAGTAGACCCTTTCCCATAGGAGCTAGCTATTTTGTTTTAGTGGAAGCCCTAGGTGGGGACCCAGCTGCCGACAAGGATAGATTTGAAAATGCTCTCGGAGAAGCTTTGCACACTGGACTTGTAACTGATGCTTTAGTTGCTCAGTCGGAGGCGGAAAGAAAATCCTTCTGGAATATAAGAGACGATATTCCAGCAATCCGCAGCAAGTTTCGTGATGGTGGAGTAATTACATTTGATGTGAGCGTTCCTATATCGCAAATGGAAGAATATTTGAGTCTTGTAGAAAATGATCTCAAGCAAAACTGGACTGATGCTTATTTTTATGTTTTTGGACATTTAGGGGATAGCAACTTGCACCTGGGTGTCCACGTTGGCCCGGAAACAGAAAATTACCGCCATGATATCGAGAAAATAGTATTTAATAGGCTCAATGGACGGGGAGGCTCAATTTCTGCCGAACATGGTATAGGTTTAATAAAACGTGATTTTATTGGTCTGAGTAGAACACCTGAAGAGTTAGCTCTTATGAGAAAATTAAAGGTAGCTCTTGATCCAAAAAATATACTTAACCCAGGAAAGATATTCACAGTCTCTTAAATTTCTCTGATATTCACAAGGTGAAATATCTACATCTGAATATAAGTATGGATTTTTCCAAAAAATTCTCGCACACTCTATATAACA
>CALIMD010000261.1 GCA_938028645.1 uncultured Alphaproteobacteria bacterium | reverse complement strand
TGACTTTCAGGAAAACCATAGTTACCAAAACCCTCAATTTGTCTAAAGCATCGCTCTGCAAACTCGCGTGCATAACCGCGATTAACCATACCTTCGATCATCTTGGCGCCAAGAACCCCAATCTTATCTGTCTTCCTAAACGTCGCCATCGCTCGACGTAATTGATCTGCCTCAGAAGGCGTAAATCCTGCTGCAATGATTGCAATTTTCATTGCCTGTTCTTGAAACAGCGGCACTCCTAATGTTTTTCCTAACACTTGGCGTAACTCTTCGGATGGTAATTCTACTGCTTCATCACCATTACGGCGCCTGATATATGGATGGACCATATCTCCTTGGATTGGCCCAGGACGCACAATAGCAACTTCAATAACCAGGTCATAAAAACACCGTGGGCGCAAACGTGGCAACATCGCCATTTGCGCACGACTTTCAAGTTGAAAAACGCCTAAAGAATCCCCTTTAGATAGCATATCATAAACAGATGGGTCCTCAGATGGGACACTGGCAAGGTCTAAATGCCGACCGTAGTGGCGATAAATTAAATCAAACCCTCTATGAATACAACTCAACATCCCGAGTGCAAGCACATCAACTTTAAGAATTCCAAGTGTATCAAGGTCATTTTTATCCCATTCAATGACTGTACGCCCTTGCATTGCGGCATTTTCGATTGGAACCAACTCATCAAGGCGATCACGTGTTATTACAAAACCGCCAACATGTTGCGATAGATGTCTAGGAAAACCTATTAGTTGGCAGGAAAGTTTTAAGACAATTCGGAGTGTTCTGTCTTGTGGGTCAAGCCCTATTTCTCTTAGTTTTTCATCTTCAATTTCGTCAGAGCTACTAGAGCGTATTTGTCCAGTTAAAGCTACAATAACATTATCAGAAAGACCCATTGCCTTTCCAACTTCTCTTATCGCGCTTCTATAGCGAAATGTCACTACTGTTGCAGCTATCCCAGCACGCTCTCTACCATACGTTTTATAGATATGTTGAATTACTTCCTCACGACGTTCATGTTCAAAATCAACATCTATATCTGGAGGTTCACCACGAGCCTCACTTATAAAACGCTCGAATAATATATCAGACTGGCTAGGATCAACTGCAGTAATACCAAGGCAGTAGCAAACAGCTGAATTAGCTGCAGAACCGCGTCCCTGACATAAAATATCACGGCTGCGTGCGAAGCGAACCATGTCATAAACAGTCAAAAAATAGGCAGCATATTTTAATTTATTTATAAGATTTAGTTCATATTTTAGTTGCTTTTTAACAACAGAAGGAATCCCATTTGGGTAATCTTTAAATGGATAACGCTCATTTGCACCTTGCCATGTTTTAATCTCTAACTCTTGTTCTACGGTATTTCCAAATTGCGTTAGGACATCTGGGTATTCATAATTTAATTCATCTAAAGTAAACTTACATCTTTGGGCTATTTTAGCAGTATTTACTATAGATTCAGGATAATTTTGGAATAAACGAACCATTTCATCGGGAGGCTTCAGATAACGTTCTGAATTAGCTTCAAGGTCAAACCCAACCTGGTTAATACTGCATTGTTTGCGAATACATGTCAGTATATCCTGAAGAGGCCGACGTTCTGGATGATGATAAAGAACGTTATTCAATGCAACCATCGGAACATCTGCTGCTTTTGATAAATTGAACAGTGCGTTCAATCTAGACTCGTCTTCTCCTTTATAAAGAACCGATGCACCAAGATATAATGATTCAGGAAATAACCTTCCCCATTCACTTAAATCTCTAGAAAACTTCGCCTCAACTTCCTGGTTTTTTTCGAATAGTCTTGGGTGATTATAAAACTGTGGAGGTAGAACTATTAATATCTGGTCTAATGCATGCTCAATGATATCCTTAAACCATAGCTTGCATCTCGATTTTTTTGTTCGTCTCTTGCCAATACTTAATAATCGGGTCAAACGACTATAAGCACTAACATTAGTAGGAAAACATATTAGATCAACGCCATCTTCGGTCTCTATACGACTACCAATAATTCCTTTAATGCCTAAGTTTTTTGTCGCAATGTGGAAACGCACCACTCCAGATAAAGTATGTTTGTCAGCAATTGAAATCGTTTGATAACCAAGTGATATTGCTGTCTCGACTAACTCTTCTGGATGTGATCCGCCCTCAAGGAAACTAAAATTACTAATAACACCGAGCTCAGTGTACAAATTTTGTAACTCACTCATAGAACTGGTAGTCACGGGAATAATCCGTGTAAATACCAAGATGGTTTTTTCTTACTTTGTTTCATTAGCTCTTTAAACAACCAATAACGGCGACCATCAGAATCTTCAATTCTGAAATAATCGCGTGTTTTATAATAGTCTTCTACGAGCCACCATTCCGAGGCAATGCGTTCAGGTCCATTAGCACGTCTGACATTAACCAAGGCATGTCGCCAGCGGAATTGAAATGGCAGAGGTCGGTTATACTCCGTCAATGGTTCTATATATTCGGGTCTTTGCAAAAGATATAATGGGCGAACAGTTAAAGTATTTTTAAATGAACTGCCTATCGGTTGTATTATTTTAGAATAATGTAAATTGGAAGAGACAGGAAAAACAGTTTCAGACCGTTCTGGAGAATAGCTTTCCTTTAAAGATCTACGAATAACAGAACTAGAGCCAAACCTGTTTACCAATCTATCAACGAGTACTGATATTTCAGAATTGATACGATCAATTTGAGATATCAAGTCTGGTTGAAGCGGCCGATATATATCAACCTTGGTCGCTTCAAGTGTGATTACATCCACTCCAGCATCTAATATAAAATCATTAAATTTTTCGAAAAATAATTTTGAAAATATTGATTTATCACGACTATCCTGGCTCGTGCTAACTATTAAGTTATCAAGCTGTCCATCAATCCGATAAAGTAAAACCTTTAGTTCACGTGCCCCTAAAGACTTAATTTCTAACTTCTTCATCAAGCGCTCAAGTAAGCATTCAAGCACTGCCAATATAGAATCTATTGTAGATATTGGATCAGGTAAAACAAATCTGACTAAGTCTGGTGAATGGCTTATCTGAGGTGATATAGGTTCAGCTTCTAATCCCAATGCCTGATCTAATCGCTTTCTAACCTCGACCCCAAACCTTGCTCTCAAAGGCGCTCTAGCGATTGAGAACAAGGATTTAATTTGACGCAACCCAACCTTACTCAAATCTTCTACTAATGATGTAGACAGTCTTAACCCAATCAACGGTAAATCTGCGATAGCAGCTTGCTGAGCTCCTGGCTTAACAATTTGAGATGACAGTTCCCCAAAACGGGCTAAAGCCCAGGCAGCTCCTGGAGTATCTGCAATCGCCCCACGCGCAGTCAATCCAATGTGGCTGAGTCGATCAATAATATTATCGAGAAGTTTTTTCTCGCCCCCAAAAAGATGTGCACATCCAGTGATATCTAACCAAAGTCCTCTCTCTCCTACCTCTTTTCTACTTTCATCAAATGCGACAAATGGCGTGTATCGTCCACACCAATTTGCTAATTTAGTTAGTTCCATTTTATCTGTCAGTAAATCTATTTCAGCCACTAATAACTTCGAATATAACGCTAATGCGTCACTAAGTGACCACCCGACCACAATGCCCAGTTTTTCTGATATGGGACAAGTTGCGATAATCGTACGACGACCATATTCTGTTCGCACGATTACCATGCCATTAGAAGATAACTTTTCAGCGCTTTGCCCCTTTGTCATACGCTTAAGCCGATCTAACGCTATGTTGGGTAACCAAAGATAAAGAATGCGTCGATTAGCATTTATCTGTTCTCTTTTTGTTCTCATTTGGAATAAATAACAATATTAGGGATAAATGTGAAGATTTAATAATTTAATTAGAACAATTTTTCTTTATTGCATTTATCAACTAGTATTACTCGACCGTATCATAGGAGTGTCGACCCCATTAATTGTTGTCATTTCACAAGTTTTCTTGAAAAAGATCTTCTAGCATCTCATCCCTTGTCCGTTTATATGAACGCTCCTTTAAAGTTAATTACCCTTAATACTTTTTGCTGAATTCGAACGTATGCAAAAGATATTCTGTACGTACCAACAAACTGGTATTAAGTTGAACAAAATATTAACTCGTTCACTCAATGTCCGTGAAAGGAATAAACATGCAAATCGATGCAATCCCATCTGATCCTGATGTGCGTGACACGGTAATTGGCATCCTAAAGCAACGATTTGGAGATCAATTCACGACATCTGATGCTATACGAGAACGGCATGGGAAAGGCGAGAGCTACCACGATACTGCAGCACCTGACGGCGTCTTTTTCCCAAACACTACCGAAGAAGTAGCGGATGCAGTATCGATCTGCGCAGACCATAAATTTCCTGTTATTCCTTTTGGTGTTGGTACAGCTTTGGAAGGGCATATTGCAGCCCTTCGCGGCGGCCTATGCATCGACATGTCAATGATGAATTCAGTTCTGGAAGTCAACCTCGAAGACCTTGATGTAACTGTGCAAGCCGGCGTTACTCGCAAACAATTAAACGAGCACCTTCGTGATACCGGCTTATTTTTTCCTATTGATCCTGGTGCCGACGCCACGATTGGAGGAATGGCTGCAACGCGAGCATCAGGAACTAACGCTGTAAGATATGGTACAATGCGAGAAAATGTTTTATCTCTTACTGTAGTTACTGCAGATGGTCGTATTATCAAGACGGCAAGAAGAGCAAGAAAATCTTCTGCGGGTTATGATCTTACCCGCTTATTTGTTGGATCAGAGGGAACGTTAGGTGTCATTACTGAAATAACCCTTAAAGTATTCGGAATACCAGAGTCTATCACTTCTGCTGTCTGCCAATTTGAAGACTTAGAAAATGCAATCAACACATCGATACTAATAGTCCAAGCCGGGATACCTGTTGCAAGAATGGAATTACTAGATGACGTTCAAATGGATGCCTGTATAAAATACTCAAAGCTTGAAGGTTATGATCCAAAACCTACTATATTTTTTGAATTTCATGGCACAGAAGCTAGCGCCAAGGAGCAGGCTGAAACGGTTCAGGAGATAGCAGAAGAATTTGGCGGATCTGCTTTTAAATGGACGGCTCAAATGGAAGATAGAAATAAACTTTGGCAAGCTCGACACGATGCGTATTATGCTGCAATTGCGCTTCGCTCAGGCTGTCAGGGATGGGCGACCGACGTTTGTGTACCAGTCTCTCGCCTCGCAGAATGTATCAATGAGACTAAAGCGGACCTTGAAGGAACGAACTTATTATCTCCACTTGTCGGTCATGTTGGAGATGGAAATTTTCATCTACTTTATATAGTTGATCCAGAAGATGCTGAGGAGATGGCAGAAGCACAGGCCCATTCGGACAGAATGGTGATGCGCGCCTTAGCAATGGGCGGCACTTGCACAGGAGAACACGGCGTCGGTTACGGAAAGATGCATTTTCTTCAAGAAGAACATGGGGATTCTATATCATTAATGCGCTCCTTAAAGCTCGCATTTGATCCAGAAAATATTATGAATCCTGGAAAAATAATCAATATTTAACGGGAGTTTTTGGAATAAAACCTGGCCATGAAACAGGCATGACCTAACACGTTTTTTTAATCCAATCCCCGATCCATTTTGCGATATCAGCTGAATGCTCGTCCATCATGAACATATGTGTCGCTCCTGGAAATCCAATCTCCGGAAGCGAAATGAGTTCCGCCTTCCCGCCCACTGAATTGATCTTTTCACAAACAGTCTGAGTTTCTTTTTTTGCGTCACGCCATCGCTCCGATTGCTCTATGAAGTCACCCAGCAAGAGTAACCATGGCTTCCCTCCTATAGTCTCACACTTTATATCTTCTAGTAATGGCCATCCAGAGGCTTCCGCACATACAACAGCCCTAATACAATCACTATTCTCGATTGCTGCCCGAGAACCAAGAAATCCACCCTGACTGTGGCATAATAAAACGCAAGGGCCTATTTTTCTCAATGCTTCACCAATGCCTCTTATCTGTGCGTTTGATGTTGAAGTCCATCTTGGCACGAACTGTTTTTGAAATA